>JAEWWD010000321.1 GCA_023396535.1 Bacillota bacterium | reverse complement strand
CATGTATGACGTTGCAGCCGTATTTGTCGCGCAATATCTGCGCCAACAATTCGCCCACGGCGACAACGCTGGCGCTTTCATCGTATGTGCGCCATTCTCCGCTTTCGACGTATTTATGATCTTCCGTCTGCGTATACGCCTCGGTATAATGCGTGTGGTAGATCAGTATACGCGGCTCGGAACCGCCCAGTTCCACGGAGGGTGGAGCTTTCGGGGAAAGCACCTCTATGCGCATGGCCTCCCCGACGCCCTCGTCCACATCCACCCGGGCGATTGTCATGGGCGGAACGGATGGGGCGGGCGTGGGGCGGGGCGCGGCATATACCACGGGCATCGCTATCAGCAGCAGCCGTTCGCTGGCTGGACCGGTCGTTAAAAGAGCCAGAGAAAGCATGCTTACAAGCAGAACGCCTGCGGCGATAAGACGCACATGCAGCGCGCTCAGGGATCGTCTCCCCGGGGCGCGCCGCTTCCGTAACTTATTGCTTCCTGAACCGCGCTTTGTCCATATCCTGTCCATGTAGTAAAGGTATGCGGAAATATTGCCCTCTATGACCAGACAGGACAAACCTCTTCCACCAGTGCGCGCTATGCCAGCAATTCTTTGACCTGCTCGAAATAGGGGCGGTGCAGCGCAAGATTGACCGCGTCGGATAGTATGCCCGCCATATCCGATACGATGGTATCGATCTCTTTCGGCGTTACAATCATAGGCCCGAAATGCTCACTGATGACCTTTTCGGCCAGCCTGCGCAGTTTCTCTTCATCCGCGTGCAGGCCGGTCTTATCGGCGATCATGCTGATGGTGTCCTGCGAAATGGTAGATGCCAGCACGACGGTCGGCACGCCGATGGCGATAACGGGTACGCCCAGGCTTTCCTGCGTCAGCCCCAGCCTTCCGTCGTTTCCTACGCCCGAACCGGGCTGTATGCCCGTATCCGTCAGCTGTATTGTCGTGCTGATGCGCCCCGCGCGGCGGGAGGCCAGCGCGTCTACGGCGATCACCGCAGCGGGCTTCACGCGCTCTACCAGCCCGCGCAGCATTTCCAGCGTTTCCACGCCCGTGGTGCCCAGCACGCCCGGCGCGATGGCCGCCACAGGCCGCATGGGTTCGCCTATGATATCCGGCAGATGCTGCGTGATATGCCGGGTCACAAATGTCTTTTCCACTACGCGCGGGCCCAGCGCGTCCGGCGTGATGAAACGGTTTCCCAGCCCTACCACAAGTATGCCCATCTCCACGCCGCCCTCCGGCAACAGACGCGCAAGCTCTTCCGAGAGCGTTTCCGCCACCTTTTTGAACACCGCCGTATCACGCTGCGCAAGCGAGGGGGCTTCGATCGTCACATACCTGCCCATAGGCTTGCCCAGCTTTTGCGCCGCGTCCACAGTCTGCACCTCGATGCGCGATATGGACGCGTCCTCGATATTCTCCTCCTGCTCCGTTACGCCGGCAATATCCGGGTTGATTTCCCGCGCCTCGCGCGCGAGGTCCGTATAGATATTCCCCGGTTTTGACCATCCCGGATGCTCCTTCAACACATCCATCGCCTGACGCAGTTTATCCCTGCTGAAACCCATATTCACCGCTCCCTCACATACGAATACCCCGGCAAACTGGATTGAACTGTTTATGCAGGGGCTTCACCCCTGCACCCCACCAAAGGGATACATCCCTTTGGAAGCCCTTCCCACAAACGCCCTTGGGCGTTTGCGATGGGATCCTAAGGGCCGTAACGGCCCTTAGCGGGGGATTGGGGGCAGAGCCCCAAACCTTTTTTCCAGTTCAACCCGGCAACTGGCCGGGGTATTAGTGTGAGCCGTAAGCGCTAAGGCTATGCTTTTTTGCCGCTTTTGCCCAGATACGCCTGTTTGACGTTTTCATCGTTGAGCAGCTGTGCGCCGGTACCCGTCAGGGTAACGTGGCCCGTCTGCAGCACATATCCGCGGTTTGCAATGCGCAGCGCGGCGTTGGCGTTCTGTTCGATGAGCAGCACCGTGACGCCCGCTTCATTGATGCGACCAATGATTTCGAATATACTCTTGACCACGAGGGGCGCAAGGCCCAGCGACGGCTCATCCATCATGATGAGCTTGGGCTTCGCCATCAGAGCGCGGCCGACCGCAAGCATCTGCTGTTCGCCGCCGGAAAGCGTTCCCGCCATTTGCCAATGCCGCTCCTTCAGGCGCGGAAACAGCGAATAGACATAGTCGATATCCTTCTGTATGCCATCCTCGTCGCTCCTCAGATACGCGCCAATCCTGAGGTTTTCAAGCACCGTCAGGTTGGGGAATACGCGGCGGCCTTCGGGCACCATGACGATGCCGCGCTCCACGATTTTTTGCGTATCCACGCCGAGTATGGGCTGCCCCATATATTCTATGCTGCCGCTCACCGCGGGCACCAGCCCCGCGATAGTGCGCAGCGTGGTGGATTTGCCCGCGCCGTTCGCGCCGATGAGCGTGACGATTTCGCCTTCCTCCACCTGGAACGAAATACCCTTGAGCGCCTCTATGCCGCCGTAGGATACCTTGAGGTCTTTGACAACAAGCAGGCTCATTCTTCCTCCACCCCCAAATACGCGGCAATGACGTCGGGATTATCCTGTACCTCGGCAGGCGTGCCCTGCGCGATCAGCTTGCCGAAATCGATGACATAAATGCGATCGGAAATCTCCATAACGAGGTTCATATGGTGCTCGATCATAAACACTGTAAGATGGAAATCATCCTTGATTTTACGTATAAACGCGGTCAGCTCGTCCGTCTCCTGCGGGTTCATACCGGCGGCAGGCTCGTCGAGCAGCAGCAGGGTGGGCTCCGTCGCGAGCGCGCGGGCAATTTCCAGATGCCGCTGTTTGCCGTAAGGAAGAGACCCCGCGATCTCATTTTTCGCGTCCTGCAGGCCTACGATCTCAAGAAGTTTGAGCGACTGCTCGCGCATCTCCTGCTCTTCCTTGCGGTTGATCCGGAACACGGCGGAAAGCAGGCCGGCCTTCATATTCATGTGCTTGGCGATGAGCACGTTCTCAAGCACCGTCAGGTTCTTAAACAGACGGATGTTCTGGAACGTGCGCGCAATGCCGAGCTTTGTGATACTGTCCGGCGTTTTACTTACCGCGACGGTGTATTTGCCGCGATTGCCGCTGGCGTACAGCTTCTTCATTTTCCCGCGCGGGAAATTGCTGACAGTGACTGTATCGTGGAAGCGCACCTCGCCGTTGGTGGGCGCGTATACGCCGGTGACCACGTTGAACGCAGTCGTCTTGCCCGCGCCGTTGGGGCCTATGAGCGCGATGATTTCCCCTTCGTTCACCACGAGGGACAGACTGTCCACCGCAACGACGCCGCCAAACTGCATGGTGACGTCCCGGAGCTCCAGTACGTGCTCACTCATTTGGCGTCACCTCCCGCGGCGCTCTTTCGCCTGAATTTTCGTTTAAACCATCCCGGAATATTCCGCACTCCCTCCCACGAGAACTCTGTGGTGCCCATGATGCCGCGGCGGTAGAACAACACCACCACCATGAGCAGTATGGAGAATATAACCATGCGGAAGCCGGTGCGGAACAGCGGCACTTCCCACCCGCCGATGACGAGCGGCTGGTCGAAGAAGCGCAGCCACCACTCCTTGCTGGCGGTCACAAGAAACGCACCGAGCACGCTGCCCGTTACGCTGCCGATACCGCCGATAACGATGATGAGGAGTATATCGTAGGTAAGCTGTATGGAGAATGTCTTCGCCTCTATGGAGCGCATGAACATGGCCAACAGCCCGCCCGCAATGGCGGTAAAGAACGAGCTGATAACGAAGGACATTTCCTTGTGCTTGAACAAATTGACCCCCATAGCCTCCGCCGCGATCTCATCCTCGCGAATCGCCTTGAAAGCGCGGCCGTAGGAGCTCGAAATTAGCAGCACGATGAGCGTAATACACACCGCCGCTATCAGGAAGGGGGTGACAAGCGAAGGGATAAGCCCGCCGAACATCTCCGGAAAATTCGGTATTTTGTTGAGGCCATACGAGCCGTTGGTCACGTGATCCATCTGGGGGCTGGATACCACGGCGCGTATGATCTCGGAAAAGCCCAGCGTCGCGATGGCGAGGTAATCGCTTTTCAGCCTGAGCACAGGTATGCCTATGAGCGCCGCAAATATCGCGGCCGCCAGCCCGCCAGCTATGAGCGCAACGAAGGGATACACCGACTGCAGCCACGCGGGGGCTGCTTCAAGCGCTACCTTCAACGCGCGGATACCGGGGCTGACCCCGTTGACATAATACACGCCGTCCAGATTTTTGACCGGTATCATCAATATGGCCGTAATATACGCGCCGATGGACATGAAGCCCGCCTGCCCCAAGGAGAACAGACCGGTAAAGCCGTTGAGCAGATTCATGGACACGGCGACGATGGAGAGTATGGCGCTCTTTTGCAATATGGAGATGAGCATGCCGTACTCGTTCTTATGCGCCTGCAACAGGTAAAGCGCCAGCAGTGCGACGGCCATCACCGCGAGGGAACAGATGCGTTTTGTCGATTTCTTCATATGCTTCACACCTTATCCGTACTTTTCTCGCCGAAGAGGCCGGTCGGCCTGCAAAGCAGCATGATAATAAGCAGCAGGAACGTAAACGCGTCGCTGAATGTGGAATACCCCAATGCGACGAGCATCGTCTCGGATATACCGATGAGCAGTCCGCCCACCACCGCGCCGGGAATGCTGCCTATGCCGCCGAACACGGCCGCCACAAAGCATTTGAGGCCGGGCAGGGTGCCCGAGAACGGCGTAACGGACATACGGTCCGTAAAATACAGTATGGAGCCCACAGCGGCAAGCGTGGAACCTATGATGAACGTAATGCTGATGACGGTGTTGATTTTGATGCCCATGAGCTGCGAGGTTTCGAAATCCTTGCTGACCGCGCGCATCGCCATACCCACTTTGGTGCGGTTGATCATCAGCATCAGCGCGATGACGAGCAGTATGGTGAGTACCGGCGTCAGGAACGTAACGAGACTCGCGGAAACGTCGCCAAGCTGGAATATGCGCTTTAAGAACGGAATTTCCGGATACCCGCGCGGAATGGCGGTGAACAGGTATGTCGCCAGATTCTGCAGCAGGTAGGAAACGCCGATGGCGGAGATCATGATGGACATGCGCGGCGCCCTGCGCAGCGGCTTATAAGCCACACGCTCAATGGCCACGCCCAGCACGACCGTAGCGATAATGACGACGGGGATGGCGATCGCCCAGGGCATGCTCGCCATGCAGAATATCATGAAATACCCCGCGATCATAAAAATTTCGCCATGTGCGAAATTGATCAGCCGCAATATGCCATACACCATCGTATAACCGATGGCGATAAGGGCATACGCGCCGCCAAGCGAAATGCCCGTCAGGCAATGCTGAAGGAATGTTGTCAGGCTCATGAAAGGAACGCCCTCCCCATTTCGGATGCTGTGAAACGTGTATAACTTTCTAAATGAAATAATGAGGTAATTAGTATTGCGGTTACGAAAGTACTTCGGACAGATTGACAATGACCGCCGCTATTCAAAAAAGAAGGCGGGAGACGAGAAGCCTCCCGCCTTTCCTGACGGCAGGTTTAGCCGACGGTGACGATCTTGAGGAACTTGAACTGGCCGCCCTCAACAGTCTTGATGAAGGCCATATCTTTATTGGCGTCGCCATTCTCATCGAAAGTGATGGCGCCGGTCACGCCCTCTACGCTCACGCCGACCAGCGCGTCGCGGATGGCAACGGAGTCGTCCGAGCCGGCCTTCTTGATGGCCTCGAGAGCGGTGAGGTACGCGTCATAGCCAAGCGCCGAAACGGCGGGGATGATATCCGGCTGGCCGTTGTCGGTGAGGTAGGTCTTAAAGCCGGTGATGAACTTCTCGGCCTCGGCATTGGCGGGATCGGCTGAGTCAAAGAATGTGGAAAGCACGATGCCATTCGCATATTCGCCCGCGTTCTCGATGATGGAAGAATTCTCCCACGTATCGCCCGCCATGATCTTGGCGGTGATGCCAAGCTCGCGCGCCTGCTTGATGATCAGGGGAGCGGTGGCAATGGAAGAAGGCGCGAATATGACGTCCGGATTGGCGGCCTTGATGTTGGTCAGTATGGCTTTGAAATCAGTCTGGTTGGTCTGGAACTGCTCCTCGTTCACGATGGTGCCGCCCAGCTTCACAAAGGCGTCTTTAAAGAAGCTGCCGAGGCCGGAGGAGTAGTCGTCGCCCAACTGTGTGATGATAGCCGCAGTCTTTGCGCCTTCCTGAACCGCGTAATTCGCCATGACGGTACCCTGGAAGGGATCCAGGAAGCAGACGCGGAAGTAGAAGTCGTTGCCCAGCGTTACCTGCGGGTTGGTGCAGGAAGCGCCGATGGCGGGAACCTGCGCTTCGGCGAATATCTCGCCGGCGGCGATGGACACGCCGGAGCCGTAGGAGCCGAGTATGACCTTGCAGCCCGCGCTGATGAGGCTCTGCGCCGCGGATACGGCCTCCGTCTTGTCGGACTTGTTATCCGCCTCGACGAGCTCGATCTTATAGGTCTCTCCGCCGATGTCAACGGTGGGATACACGGTGTTGGCGTAGCGCATGCCCAGGACTTCCTGGAAGCCGCCGCCGCCGTTTTCACCGGTCTGCGGCTCGAATACGCCGATCTTGATTACTTTGTCACCTGCCGCGGGCTGTTCGGCAGGAGCGGCAGTCGCTTGTTCAGCGGGCGCGGCGGTGGCTTCGGCAGCGGGCGCGGCAGGCGTGCACGCAGTCAGGAAAGCCGCCGTTGCCATCGCGATGGCAAGAATCAGCACCAGTGTTTTCTTCATGTGAGAGTTTCCTCCTTTTCATGATGTGCAAACGGATTAGATTTGCATGATCCAAGCAGGGTTCAGTGCAGGAACCCTGTTCCATTATACACACAGTATTTGTTAAAATCAACGCGCACGACATACCCCGTTAATTAAATAACGCCCGATTTCCGGAGAAAACGGGCGCAGTCGACAATAATATATTCTATATAACATATACAGTCATGAATGGAACCTCGGCAGCGCCGCCGCAAGCCGCCCCTACCCGTCATGCATGGCGCGGACTGTCTAGAGCAATATGCAGATCAGCCCGTTGCAGCCGTCGTTTACGATGCGCTGCAGGGTTCTTTGCAGCTTTTCCTGTACGTTATCCGGCATGCGTCCCGCCTTGCCCGCCATGCTTTCGCGCACGAGATCGTAGAGCGGTTTTCCGAATATATTGGTCTGCCAGATAGCCGCGGGATCCTTTTCGAATGTTTCCATCAGGTAATCCACCAGCGCCTCCGACTGCTGCGCGCTGCCTACGATGGGATTGACCTCCGTCTGCATATCCACGCGGAATATCTGCAGACCCGACGCGTTCGCTCTAAGCCGCACGCCGAATTTGCTGCCCTGCTGCACGATCTCGGGCTCCATGAGCTCCATTTCGTCAATGCAGGGCGGCACCATGCCGTAACCGAGCGCCTGCGCGCTCTCGAGCGCTCCGGCCACACGGTCGTAAGCGCGCTTTGCGCCGGAGAAATTCCGTAAAGTGGAGATCAGTTCGTAATCGTCGCCGATATCGCAGCCACTCGCCTCGCTGAGTATTGTGAAGAACAGATCCGGATCGGGCTCCATCGTAAGCTCGGCGCAGCCCGTGCCAAGATCCACCTGCTCCACTTTCGCCGGCGAGAAGTCCTCTATATCGGACAGCGCGTCGCACAGCGACTGATGATCGCGCATGCGCACCATCTGCGGCACCGCCTCCCGCACGGGCTGCAGAATACGCTGCATGAGCCAGTGATCCATAGGCAGTTCCATCATATATCCCGGTAGGCGGATGTGCAGCATGGTCATCGGGAACTCCATGAGCACCTGACCGAGCAGGTCGGTGGCCGCGTCGCTGGTCATATGCAGCGCGTCGAGGGTTACTGCGCTGACGCCGTGCTTCTTTTCAAGATCCTCTTTGAGCTGCTGCGCGCGCGCGCCATTGGGATCGGTACTGTTGATGACGATGATGAAGGGCTTGCCGGTTGCCCTGAGCTCGTTCACCACTCGCTCCTCGGCTTCCACATAGCTCTCGCGCGGAATATCCGTGATGCTGCCGTCCGTCGTCATCACGACGCCTATGGTGGAATGATCCGTGATGACCTTGCGGGTACCGATCTCCGCGGCTTCCTCGAACGGTATCTCTTCGTCAAACCAGGGGGTACGTACCATACGGGGCATTTCCGCCTCCATGTTGCCGATCGCCCCCGGCACCCAATAGCCCACGCAATCCACCATACGGACGTTGCAGTGGGCGTTGTCGCCGAAATCCAGCCGGACGGCCTCGTTGGGAACGAACTTGGGCTGCGTGGTCATGATGGTTTTGCCCGTGCCGCTCTGAGGAAGTTCATCCACCACACGCGCGCGAACATAGTCGTTTTCGATGACGGGCACTACCAGATCATCCATAAACCGTTTGATGAACGTCGATTTTCCCGTACGCACGGGGCCTACCACGCCGATATAAATATCGCCCTGCGTGCGCTTTGCAATATCCTGATACAGCTCCATTCTATCCATAGCGGGGCCTCCTTCTCTATGCATCTGCTAAAACAATAGATATATATGTGGAAGAGAGGCAAAACAGAATGGAAAAATAGCCGGAGAATAGATGATGCGGCACATTGAAAAAAAGGCGGCAGACGTCGGCCATAAAAATTGCCATAGTGCTTTCTTCGATATCAGATCACACCTGTCAGCGCATATACCCATACGGCAATGCATTCGCGCAAATGATTATTGAGCGAGAGGTACCAGACGTCCGGCGCCGCGATGCCATATACATGCAATCCCAGTTTCTCCGCCACACGCCCCGCACGGTATACATGAAAATCCGTAGTCACGAACGCCACGACCGCATCGGGGCCGAAGCGCTCGCGCAGTATCGCACGGGAATACAGAAAATTCTCTTGCGTACTGGTGGAAGCATCCTCCTTGATATAACGCGACGCAGGGACGCCCTTTTCCTTAAAATAGCGCGCCATAGCCTCCGCCTCGGATATGCTCTCCCCCTCCCCTTTCCCGCCGGAAAGAATGGCGACAGTCCCGGGATTCTTTTGCAGGTAATCGATAGCCGTATCCATGCGCTGCCTGAGCACAAGCATGGGCTTATCGCCCCTTAACCCCGCTCCAAGCACGATGACGGCGTCGGCGTCCGGCGGGGCGGCCTGCGCCGATGCGGCATGTAAAAGCAAACTTGTAACGGCAAACAGCAGGAAAAACGAACCGTATCCGGCTACGAGCAGCCATTTAATTGCGCGCCCGAACCCATATGCAAAGAATTCCGCCCACTGCGGCAGAAACAAACCGACGAGCAGCAGGGGCAACCCTAGCAGGCCGGGCATCAGCACGCCCAGATTCATATTGCAGAGGAAAGATACGAAGAATGTATCCAGAGCGCCGAAAGCGCCCACCGAAATAAGCACGATGCGCAGAACCAGCATGACGACCGCCTTTTGCCGCATCCCGCGCGGCCGATGATGTCAGGGGCACGCCCTTCTATCATCAGTATACCAGACAACAGGCGCGTATTCATCCCCAAACGGCATGGATGGCCTGTACGAGCAGCGCGACAGGCAGGCACAGCGCTCCCCATAGAAGGCTGTAAGTCAGGCAGACTTGCCCGTAAAGCTGGTATCGTTTTTGCGAATAATCCCATACGTTCAGCTTAAGCCCAACGTTCACGATCGCCCCGCTGATGAATTCCAGGGATGTGATAAGCAGCGCCCCAACAAGGCACTTTAACAACAGCGCCCCCTCCCCCATACGCGTAAACACCGCGTACAGCAGTACAAACGCCGCGCCGCCCGCCACGCCCATGCTCCAATGGGTACGGCCGCGCCACACCAGTTCCAGTATCAAATAAGCAACGCCTCCAAACAGAAATAACGCCAAATAGAATACGATACCCGTAGCAAATCCCTCTCTTCCCGCCCTGCCATGCTATACGGTTCTTAACATGCGTACCTGGGGGGATTATCATGCCGAAGATTGCCTGTGCCGCTGACTTTATGTCGCCAAAACCGGCAGCGATTCATGAACACAATGCGCCCGGCCGTAAAATGGTGCATTTCTATAAAGTAAGCCGTTACACCATAAATCGACATACTATCCATTTTTTCTTGCTATTCCGCACCCGGCTGATAAAAACGCCTGTTTTGTATGCCCTTGAACTTCCTCACAAGCAAAATTTGTATGCGTTTGACGGAAATGGTTGCGCAGCCCCGCATTTACGGCGTATACTCACAAATGAAAGCCTGATAGCCTTGAAAAGCCGGGAAAAGCCGCGCCGACTTGTGCAGCGGCGTACTCGGCACCCGCAACAGCATACCGTAAAGGAGACCATGAACCATGAGCGAATCCTGTTCCCACGATTGCGCAAGCTGCTCCAGCAATTGCAGCGAACGCAAAACCCCGGAAGATTTCCACGAAAAACCGCATGAAATGACCCATGTCCGTTATATCGTCGGCGTAGTCAGCGGCAAAGGCGGCGTCGGTAAATCCCTCGTCACCAGTATGCTCGCCGTGCTCGCGCAGCGCGCCAATCTCAAGGTCGGCATACTCGACGCCGACGTCACCGGCCCCTCCATTCCCCGCGCGTTCGGCCTTACGGAAAAAGCCGAAGCATCCGAGCTGGGGCTTTTGCCCTCCCGCACGAAAACGGGCATCGACGTAATGTCCGTCAATCTGCTCCTGCAGAACGATACGGACCCGGTCGTGTGGCGCGGCCCCATCATTGCCGGCACTGTCAAGCAATTCTGGACGGATGTGGTCTGGGGCGATCTCGACGTGCTGTTTATCGACATGCCGCCGGGAACGGGCGACGTACCGCTGACGGTATTCCAGTCCATACCGGTAGACGGCATCGTGATCGTGACCTCACCGCAGGAACTGGTGGGCATGATTGTGGAAAAGGCCGCCAATATGGCCCATATGATGAACATCCCCGTGCTCGCGCTGGTGGAAAATATGAGTTACGTACAATGCCCCGACTGCGGCAAAGAGATACGGGTATTCGGCGACAGTCACGTTGAGGATATTGCGAAAAAGCACGGGATCGAAACCATCGCGCGGCTGCCCATGAACCCCAAACTGGCTGCGGCCTGCGACAGCGGCATGATCGAGCTGTTCGACGGAAACTGGCTGGACGGCCTGATGACCGCGCTGGAACAGCGAATGGAGAAAAAGCCGCAGGCGTAATGCTTCGGCTTCATCTCAAGACATCTTCGGAATACAAAAACGATGAAAAAGGCGGCTTTCCACCGCCTCAGCGTATCGATAAACCCCTGCGAGCGGAGACCGAGTTGAAAGCTGTGCAGCATGAAGCTTCCAATCCGTCATTTTTCAGCGACATGTGCGGTGAAAAATGACACCTTGCGCGTTTTTTTGCTGTGACAGCCTCTTTCAGAATGAAAGAGCCGAACAGCAAAAACGCGTGAAAAAACCCGTCGGTAAAGTCCGCAGTGACTTTGCCGACGGCTTAAGGCGGCTTCCACCGTCTTTTGTTATATCAAGCGTCATTATGCGCGTGCGCGCGCACGCTCCCGAAGCTGGCACAGCTCGCGGCCTCTTCTCGCGATATACGGCCCCAGCTCCAGCTTTTGCGTCCATTCCGCAGGTACGGAAAATTTGCTGCCCGCGCCGAGTATATGCCCGCAAACGGTACCCGTGGTATCGCTGTCCCCGTCGTGATTGACGGAAGTGGCCAACGCCTGCTGAAAGCTTACCGCCCTGAGCGCGCAGCAAAGTCCTATGGCGAGCGCCTCCTCCGCCACCCATCCGCCGCCCAGCTTGCGTATGGCGCGAATGGTCTGCAGGGAACTCTCACTCATTTCCCGCGCGTTATCCATCGCGTACAGAACCTCCTCATGCCCTTCATACCGGCGCAACATGGCGGCGGCTTCGTCGCAGGCGACGGACAACCTGACATTGCAGATAAGCAACGCAATGATCGCCGCAAAAGCGCCGGCCGCAAGATATCCCGTAGGGTGCCCGTGCGTAATGGCCGCCCCCTCCGCGGCGATCCGAAACGCATAGGCCGGGTCCGCATGCAGAAACAGCCCGATGGGCGCGGCGCGCATCATGCCGCCACAGCCCTTACTGTCGTTGACCGGATTATCCATTGTACCCATTTTGCCGCTGCGCAGCGCGCTCAGGCAAGCGCTGCCCGGCGCGCGGCGAAAAAAAAGCTCTTTTTGAGCAAGTATCCCGTCCTCCGTCTCGTGCGGCTGGCGGTCCAGTACGCCGGGCTGTATGACTGTACCCGTCTGCGTGTAGAGCCACCGCAGATAGGAAGGGTATAACCCGCCTGTCACATAATTCTGCCCGCTCGTATATGCCCAAATAATGCCGTCCAGCGTAAACAGCGACATCTGTGTATCGTCGGAAATGAGCGCTTTTCCCGTCCTGCTGTCCATCTGCGGTTCTATGATGCCCCTTGGCCCAAACCAGCTTTCGATTTGAGGCCAATGCATGAATTCCACCGTATACCCTAACGCGTCCCCAACC
>JAEWWD010000274.1 GCA_023396535.1 Bacillota bacterium | reverse complement strand
GGGGTATTGGGAGGTTTCACGATGACCAGAGTCAGGTTTAAGGCGCGATTCTTTGTGCTTACCGGCGTAATTTTGGCGGCGGCCGGCATAGGACTTTTTTTCCTGCTGGGCGGCGGCCGGGAAGGAGAGCTGCAAACCGGCACCATGCGGTTGAATTATAACGCAAAAACCGTATTGGTCCGCGATGAAGTCAGCGTAACCACCGAACGGTACGATAAAATACTCTTCGACGTCGTGGAAGGTGCGCATGTCAAGGAAGGCGACCAGATCGCCCAGGTGTTCAAATGGGGCTATCAGGAAGAAACCATGCAGACGCTGCTGGACGTGCAGAAATCGATTTATGACTATCAGATGAATCTGGTTGCGGATATCGTCAATCCTGATTTGGACGCTGTGAAACTGCAAATTCAGCAGAACCAGGAAGCTATCCGCGCATCAGCCCGAAAGGAAACGAACGGCGACATGCTCACGCTGGAGCAGGAACTCAAAGAACTGCTCTCAAAGCGTACGGAGATTTTAAAAAACATACAGCCGGATGAAAAACTGACGGGCCTGTATCAACAGGAAGAACAGCAGCTATCTAATCTCGCAGCGTGGAAGCGCGATATTATCAATACCGTCGGCGACGGTATCGTCAGTTTTTATTTTGACGGTTACGAGCAGGCGATCTCAGCCTCCAAACTGAATATGCTCAATGCCGATCTCATTGCGGGCGTATTGCGTGGAAGCGGCGTGGCCACCGGTATCGATACGACCACAGAAAGTCCTTTGTACAGACTGATCAACGGCGAACATTTTTATATCGCGTTTTTAACAGGCAGTTCCTCCGCGTTCCGCCTGGTGCAGGGTGAAACCTATACTGTAGTTTTCGACGGATATTCGGACATGCCCTTTACCGGCACGGCGCTTGCGCCCATCGTTTCAGCAAAACAGGTGGTCAACATACTGGAGTTCCATCAGACTATGACTGACCTAATGGGCGTGCGTATGGTTGGCGCCACCATCATGAAAGACGTCACAGGCCTGACGGTGCCTTTGGACGCCATCGAAATGCGGGAGGGGAAGCCGGGCATATTGCGCGTGTCCGGCAAGGAACAGGTCTGGACGGAAATTGAGGTTCTCGCGGCAGACGATACGGAGGCGGTCATACGCGCCGCGCAGTCGGAGCAGACGCTGGTGGAAGGACTGCGCTATCATAAGCCGTAAAGCTTGGTTGGAGGATATCATGAGCATCGAGGAGAATTATATAAGGGTACAGGATGGGATAGCCGACGCCTGCGCGGCGTCCGGCAGGAATACAGATGAAATTACGCTGATCGCCGTTACGAAATTTGTGCCCGTCGAGCGCATCGCGCCGGCGATTGCGTTGGGCGTGCGCAGCGTGGGGGAAAACCGGGCGCAGGAACTGACTCAGAAGCTTGATTTTTTCAGATCCAGCGGCTGCTCAGTGCATTTTATTGGACAACTTCAGACAAATAAGGTAAAATATATTATCGGACAGGCTGATTTGGTACAGTCGGTAGATCGTATCCAGCTCGCGCAGGAAATGGAACGCCAGGCCGGGAAACATTCCGTCATACAGGATATCCTGGTGCAGGTGAACATTGGGCACGAAGTGCAAAAGGGCGGCATTGAGGAGAGAAACCTCGCAGAATTCCTGTATTCCATGGCGGATATGCCGCATCTTAATGTGAAGGGCCTGATGTGTGTACCCCCAGCGCTGGACGAACAGGAAGCGGTTCCCTATTTCGCGCGTATGCGCAAGTTGTTTGAGCAGTGCAAGTCTATCCCTGGCGTAAGCATGCAGCACCTTTCCATGGGCATGAGCGGGGATTATAAAGCAGCCATACGCGAGGGAGCGACTATGGTACGCGTAGGCAGCGCGCTGTTCGGCGCAAGAATGCAGACGGGGATATAGAAAGAGATACTCCGTTGCAGATAGCCGCATAGAGAGATATTTTAGCGGCAAATGTTCCTCTCCAAGCGCCAACGAATACTTTTATTCGTTTGGAGGAAAGAACATGGCAAAACTCTTCAACAGATTCCTCGACTATATCGGTATCGAGGAGACGGATCAGGAAGACGAATTTCAGAACGACTATTATCCGGAAAGCCAGATGGAGCAGCCCGATAACGTAGTAAGTTTCGGCGCACGCGACAAAAGGCGCAGCAATGTCGTCAGCATGCCCGCGGCTTCGCAAATGAAGATGATCGTGTACCATCCCATCAGCTACGAGGATACGCAGAACATCATCGACAATTTGAAGAGCCGCAAACCCGTCATCGTGAATATGGAAGAGCTGGAAATTGAATGCGCACAGCGCATACTCGATTTCATGGCCGGTGCGGTATATGCGCTCAACGGAACCATATTCAAGATTTCGCGGGGGATATTCGTGGTTGCGCCCAACAACTACGACATCATAGGCAACGGCGAAGGTGAATTGGGCGAGGATGGGTTGATCTGACGGCTTCCACATTGGGCTCTTGCGCGCCGACCCGTTTCGGCGCGTTTTTTTGCACAGACGGATGGAGGGGGGTGCGGCCGTGCATTCGGACGATATCGTAAAAGCGCGTTTTACAAAGGTATTTCGGGGATATGACGTACAGGAAGTTGACCTGTTTCTTGACGAGGTCATCCGTACGCTCGACGAAATGGAGCAGGAGAGAAACTTGCTGCTTTCGCGTATGGAAGCACTGCTTGCGCAGTTGGACGAATATGATGCGTTACTGCAATCCGGCAATGGCCAAAAAGCAAATCAGTAGTTTTTTTGCTGACAGGAGCCAATTCCGGCGGATAATGGAGCATACTCGGCGCAACGAAGCAGCGCCTGCGGCGTAATGTTGCATACCGTGCGCATATGGGGTAGAGTATGGGGTATGGAAACTTTGATAATTCGCCCATTGCCCGTAAGCGCACAGGAGCTTCGGGAAAGAGGCATAGAACAACCCGATTTCATTTTGATCACGGGGGACGCGTACATCGATCACCCGAGTTTTGGCGCGGCCATCATTGGGCGCATACTGGAAAAGAACGGGTATAGCGTCGGCGTTATACCGCAACCGGCCTGGGAGGGCGTATCGGATTTTCAGGTCTTAGGCCGCCCCCGGCTCGCATACCTGGTAACTTCCGGCAACCTCGATTCCATGGTCAACCACTATTCCGTAACAAAGCACAGGCGGTCCGACGACGTCTATTCGCCGGGCGGCAAAGCGGGAATGCGCCCTGATCGCGCGGCCATCGTGTATGCCAACCGCTGCAAACAGGCGTATAGAGGTATCCCCGTTGTTTTGGGCGGCCTGGAAGCCAGCTTGCGCCGTTTTGCGCATTACGATTATTGGGACGACGCCGTCCGCCATTCCATATTGGCGGATTCGGGCGCCGATCTGCTCGTATACGGGATGGGCGAGCGCGCGATTGTGGAAATTGCGGATGCTCTCAACTCCGGTCTGTCCATAGCGGATATCACGTATATTGCCGGCACCTGCTTTATGGCGACGTCGCTGGACCGGGTCTATGAATATTCGGAGACGCCCTCCTATATGGAAGTCGGGGCGGATAAAAGCGCCTATGCGCGCGCCTGTATGCAGCAATACAGGGAACAGGACGCCGTGCGCGGCAAGCGGCTGGTGCAGAAGCATGAAAAATCCTATCTGGTCGCGAACCCGCCGGCCGCCCCTCTTACGCGCGCGGAGCTGGACGCTGTATATGCGCTGCCTTTCACGCGCCGCCCCCATCCGCGATATAAAGAACATATTCCCGCACTCGATGAGGTGGAGTTTTCACTTACCTCC
The DNA here is from genome assembly GCA_023396535.1 of Bacillota bacterium. Lineage (GTDB taxonomy): Bacteria > Bacillota > Clostridia > Christensenellales > CAG-138 > JAEWWD01. The sequence continues at coordinate 1,808 of JAEWWD010000274.1, read as the reverse complement.
TGCCGCGGGTGCTTTGGCGCATGCTCATTCTGTGCGCTCACGTTTCATCAGGGGCGGGTCGTACAGTCGCGAAGCCATGAATCGCTTATCGAGGAAGCGAAAAAACTGATAAAGTCGCCGGGGTTCAAAGGCTATATCCATGACGTGGGCGGCCCAACCGCGAATTTTCGCCGACCGGCCTGCGAGAAGCAGCTTCGCGCGGGCGTTTGTGCGGACAAGCAATGCATCGGCTTTGCGCGTTGTGACAAACTGACGGTGGATCACAGCGAGTATATCGCGCTGCTGCGTAAGCTGCGCACTCTGCCGGGTATTAAAAAGGTATTCGTGCGCTCCGGCGTACGGTACGACTATGTGATGTACGACAAGGACCGCGCGTTCTTACGCGAGCTCATACGGCATCATGTGAGCGGACAGCTCAAGGTAGCGCCGGAGCATGTCAGTGAGCGCGTGCTGTATTATATGAATAAGCCGTCCGGCGATCTGTATGAGAGATTCGTGCAGCGATACGAAGCCGTTAACCGCGAGCTGGGGCTGAAACAGTATATCGTGCCGTATTTTATATCTTCTCATCCGGGCAGCGATCTGAACGCGGCAGTAGAGCTGGCGCTGTACCTCAAGCACAGCGGTCAACGGCCCGAGCAGGTACAGGATTTTTACCCAACGCCGGGGACGCTTTCGACGTGTATGTACTTTACTGGTCTCGACCCGAGGACCATGCAGCCCGTATACGTCCCGCGCACGCAACATGAAAAGGTGCTGCAAAGGGCGCTCATGCAGTATTTTTTGCCCAGAAATTATGCAAAGGTACGGGAAGCGCTGCGCATGTGCGATCGGGAGAATCTTATTGGCTTCGGGCCGGATGCGCTTGTACCGCCCGTGCGCGGCAATACGGAAGGATTACCGACGCAAAAGGGATTCTCACAACGGCAAAGAAAAAAGAAAAGTGCGTCAGGCCGGCGAAAGTAACCTGTAATGCCGGAAACAGCGCCCGGCATCCTATCGTCCATAAGCCGGGTCGCAATCCGCACTTTTCTCCGGGATGCTTATGGAGTATAATGTTTTGGAATCCATTGGCTAACACGCTTCAGGAGGAAATAGTTTCATGAATGGCTCCGGCAATATCGCATTCCAGAATCCGAGCAGGGTTGCATTTTCCCTGTTCGGCAGGGATATTTACTGGTATGGCGTACTGATGGCAACGGGTATTCTCATCGCGGTGCTGCTTGCCATACGGGAAGCAAAGCGCAAGGGTATCAGCGAGGATACCATGCTGGATCTCTGCCTCGTTATCATCCCGTGCGGCGTCGTTGGCGCACGGCTGTATTATGTACTCTTTGAGCTAAAACAGTATCTTTCCAATCCCATTCGCATGCTGTATATCTGGGAAGGCGGATTGGCGATATACGGCGCCGTGATCGGCGGGCTGCTCGGACTGTTGATTTATACGCGCGTTAAGAAGATGCGTTTCTTAAAGCTCGCGGATTGCATAGCGCCGGGCCTCATACTCGCGCAGGCCATCGGACGCTGGGGCAATTTCTTCAATCAGGAAGCGTACGGCGCGCCTATCACCAACCCCAAACTTTGGTGGTTCCCATTTGCCGTTTATATTGAAAACTCGCCTCTGGAGCATCCATTTTATTACGCCACATTCTTTTACGAATCCATGTGGTGCGTTCTGGTATTCCTGTTCCTGTGGTTCTATCTTCGTAAGCGTACCAAACACGACGGCGACATGCTGCTTGCCTACGCCGTGTTATATGGCTTTGAGCGCATGTTTGTAGAGGGTCTGCGTACCGACAGCCTGTGGC
>JAEWWD010000198.1 GCA_023396535.1 Bacillota bacterium | reverse complement strand
CACATACCGAGATAGCATCCGACATCTGCGGCAGTCCGTCGCGCGAATACGTAAACGCGATATAGGAGAGGGTTCGGTTTTCGGGCGTCATCAGCTGTATGATCAGATCCAGTTCCTTGGCGATACTGATGAACACCAGCATGAAGCCGGATATGAAGCCCTGCTTAGCCAGCGGGATGATGATTCTGGCCATTCGGCGCCAGAAGCTTGCGCCCGCGATGTCCGCGGCCTCCTCCAGTTCCACGCCGATCTGCATCATGTTCGCAGTACCCGCGCGGCTGGCAAAGGGGAAGTGCTTGACGACGCTCGCCAATACCAGCAGCGTAAATGTGCCGTACAGCGAGGGGATAATGCCATGCGGCGTACTCCACATCGCAAGATAGATGGCGGCGAATGCAATGGAAGGCATCAGATAAGGAACGAACACGAGCTGTTCTGTAAGCTTGCCGTACCATTTGCCGCGGCCGCGGGAGCTGATGTAGCCCAGGAACTGACCGCAGAACGCCGTGATGATGGAGGATATAACGGTAAGCTCAATGGTGTTCCACAAGCCCTTGATGAATTCGGCGTTACGGAATATGCCTGGATAATGGATGGAACGGTTCGCGAAGTCGGCTTCGCCGATCCAGTTATACAGCGTCAGGTTGTTCAGCCCATAGCCAGAACCGGTATGCACCTGGAATGTTTCCATGATGAGTATGAACATGGGCACGAACATGGCGATGAACAAAAACAGGCCCAGGAATATCATCAGCGGTATCTTTGCCTTGCCCAAAGGCATCAATGCGTGCTTTGTGCCCTTTCCGCCCATCGTTTCGTAGGATTTACGCGTGCCGATCATGCGCTGATTGGCAAATATGGTGCCCGACGCCAGCACGATGAGCAGCAGCGCCATGGCGTAACCGAGGCCGGCCTGGCGGGTGTCGATGCAGTCGCCCATTTTTGTTGCCAGCGTGAAATAGCCGATGCGAAGGCCCAGATTTGCCGCTACGCCGTAAGAACCGACGGATTTCGAAAGCGTCATGATGGTTGCGGAGAGCACGGCGGGCGTAACGAGCGGCAGCGTAATGCTTTTGAGTATCTGGATTTTGGACGCGCCTTGAATTTCGCCCATCTCCTCGAGTTCGCTGTTGACAGAGCGCAGGGAGCTTGAGACCATGATATAGGAAAACGCGTAATAGTGCAGCACCATGACGAGTATGATCGCGACCGGACCGTAAGCGAGCCAGTCGGGAATATTCAACCCAAGGCCGGCCAGAAAGCCGGGCGCTCCGCCGCGCGAATTACGGAATACTGACAGCCAGGCCATCGCTTTGCACCAGGACGGGATCATGTACGGCACAATAATGCCCATGGAGAGCCAGCCTTTGCCGGGGAGATCCGAACGGACCATCAGCCAGGCGAGAACAGCGCCAAGCGGTACGGAAACCAGCGCCGTGAAGATGCCTATGACGAGCGAGTTCATGAGCGGCTTCCACAGTACTGCCGAGGAAAGGTTACTGGCAAAAAGCTGTTTCCAGTAGTAGAGCGTGAAATCGCCGACCTGGCCGTCCACGCGCCTGAGCTCGCTTGCTGCCAAAGTAAACGTGGTTCTGAGCATTTGCAGCAGAGGCACTATAATCAGTACGATCAACACGACCAGCGATATGAATACGATCATGTTGAACGGGTTGCCTAATACCCCTAAAACCTGATTCTTCAGCCGTTTCCAGGTAAACGGCTTCCGGAAATCACCCTTTTTCACACGCACACCTCTTTCTAATTCATCGACCATACGTCCGTCAAGGGCGCGTACGGTTATGGATACGAATGATGTCAACGATCTCCCCGAGAGAACGCACCACATAATCCGGCGAATAACCGGAGCTTTCGAGTCGGCTTTCCCGTTCAAGTACGTCCGGCTTGGCTTCCGGGTGGAGTATACGGATCATCAGCCGCCACCCCGCGTTGCGCACGCCTATCACATCCCGGGAGATGGTGTCTCCGACGTAGGCCATTTCTTCTTTTTCAAGCCCCATTGTCGTTCGGCACAGGTCGAATATGCGCACGTCCGGCTTATGCAGGCCGCATACGCTGGATAACAGCACATATTCGAAATATCCGGATACGCCGTATTTGCATAGAAGGGCAGGCGCATTTGTGCGCGAAAGCGTATTGCTGATGATGCCAAGCCGCATTCCCTCCCGGTACAGCCCCTCCGCGCAGTCCGGCAGGCCTTCGCGCGGCGAATCTTCCGTTCTGTCGCGGCACCAGCGCAGGCAAAGCTCTTCCGCGATGGGGAATATCTGTTCGCGCGTCGCGCCGTATTCCTTCAGGTAATAGTCCGTCCAGGCTTCAAGCGCGGGCGTTTCGCGAACGAACTTCTCGTTATCCGCCTTGCGCGCGGCGTCCGCCTGCATCAGTTTTTGATTGAATACTTCCGGGGAATCGGGAATATGTAGTCCGTGTTCGCCGAGCAATTGTATAACGTTTTTCGCAAAAGCGAGCTGTTTTTTAGGAGAGGGCTTCACGGTATGGATAACGCCGCCCATATCAAATACTACAGCCCTAATCAAGGGATTCACCTGACTTTCCTTTGCCTTGCGCTTGGGTATGACGATGGCGCTTAAACGTGCAAAGATAGAATGTTGAATAACGAAGAGCACCGATGTCGGGATGCCTGAAGGGGGATATTAACGCAAACGATTGCGTAAATTTATGTTTATAATATTATATGGCTTATTTAAATATCTGTCAATTGAATTTTATTTGGACATGGGGCGATTTTCACACGACGCTTCATAAATATCTGCGATATTCCACTATATACGGGAATTGGAGCTTCAAATGTACCGGCATTGCCTTCCTTTCATTCCGATCGGCCGTTTTGCACAATATCATTCGAAGATATTCGGATACGTTTACGAAATTCGGTCGTCAATTCATGATCATTGTATTTCAAACTGGGAGGCATAAAGATTTGCATATACGCCGCCCATGCACATTAGTTCATTGTGAGTGCCCTTTTCCACAATATTGCCATGCTCTACTACCAGTATGAGATCGGCACGCTCTATCGTGGAAAGCCTGTGTGCGATCACAAAACAGGTTTTGCCGCGCATAAGCTTCTGCATGGCTTCGTTGATTTCTATTTCGGTACTGGTATCCACATTGGAGGTGGCTTCGTCGAGTATGAGCATATGCGCGTCTATCAGCATGGCGCGCGCGATGGTCAGGAGCTGCTTTTGCCCCTTGGAGATATTGACTCCGTCATCGGATACGACGGTGTCATAGCCGTCCGGCAGCGACATGATGAAATTGTGGATTTTGGCCGCCTTCGCGGCCCTCTCGACCTGCTCGCGCGTGGCGCTCTCGCTTCCATACGCGATGTTGTCGTGGATGGTGCCATGGAACAGCCAGGTATCCTGCAACACCATCGCATAGGAGAGTCTGAGCTGTTTTCGCGCGATGTCCCGCACATCCACGCCGTCCACGAGAATACGCCCGCCGCTGACGTCGTAAAAGCGCATGAGCAGGTTGACGATGGTGGTTTTCCCCGCGCCGGTCGGCCCGACGATGGCGATAAGGCTGCCGCTTTGTACATCGATGGTCAGATCTTTGAGTACGTTCTTGCCTTCGGTGTATCCGAACGCGACGTCCTGCAAATGAACGTCGCCCCGCGCCTGTTCCATCTGCGCAGCTTCCTCCTTATCCGGCAGCTCCGGCGCTTCGTCGATGAGACGAAATACCCGTTCCGCCGCGGCGACGGCTGCCTGTATCTCGCTGATAATGTTCGCGGCTTCCCGTATTGGTCCGGAAAACTTTCGCGAGTACAGTACAAAGGAGGACACGCTGCCCAGCGTCAGCCTTCCCATCAGGTACAACAGAGCGCCGAATACGCTGACAAAGGAGAGGGATAGATTGTTTATAAAATTGACGGAAGGACCAAGTATACAGCTTTCATAATCCGCCCTGTAATAAGCCTCCACAGCGTCCCTGTTGCGGGTACGGAACCGCTCGATCATAGCGTTTTCCCGGCCGTATGCGCGCACGGTTTTCTGGCCTGATACGCTTTCTTCTACAAATCCGTTCAATCGCCCCAGCTTCTCGGAGCGCAGGCGAAACAGAGGATGCACGCGCCGGATCTGCCTGCGGCTGAATAACGTTGAAATGGGAACAGTCACAAGAAACACGCAGGAGAGCATGGGGGAGATGATGAGCAGCATTATGAAGGAACCTACGACGGTGACAAAGCTGGTGCAGACCTGTATGAGGTCTGTGGACAGGGAGGCGTTGACGGTATCGATATCGTAGCAAATGCGGCTGATAAGGTCTCCCGCCGGATGAGTGTCGAAGTATTTGACGGGGAGATCAACAAGTTTTTGGAATACCGCGCGGCGAAGATCACAGGATACTTCCTGGCTGAGGCGTATCAGGTTGGTGGAAAGCAGGTATGACAATACCGACGAGGCCGCAAAACAAGCCGCCATGAGCCCGCAGTTACGGAATACCCGCTGAAAATCTACATCTCCCTTTGTAATGCCGATGGCGTCCACGGCCTGTCCGGATAGCAACGGAACCGAGAGCTCCAGCAGGTTGGAGAGTATCATGGCGGCAAAAAGCAGAATCAGTGCGACGCGATATTTGGCCAGGTATTTCCACAGGCGCGCGATGACGGCCATGGTATTGGTCGGTTTGTTCTTCATGCCGGCGCGCCTCCCATCTGCACTTGTGCGATCCTGCGGTAGCTGGGACAGGTTTCCATGAGATGGCTGTGCGTACCGGAGCCTTCCACGCGTCCGTCGTCGAGCACAAGTATATAATCCGCGTTGCATATGGAACTGACGCGTTCGGATATGATGACGGAAGTCGTATCCGCATATTCTCTGCGGATAGCGGAACGCAGCGCGGCGGTCGTACGATAGTCCAGCGCGCTCTCCGAATCGTCGAGTATGAGTATTTCCGGCTTGCCGGCAAGCGCCCGCGCGATGAGTATGCGCTGTTTTTGTCCGCCGCTGAGGTTGCCGCCGCGAATGTCCACCGTATAGGCGTATCTCTCGGAAAGCTGCTCAATAAATTCGGACGCCTGTGCGGCGCGGGCAGCCCGCTCCACTTCTTCCTGCAGAATGTGACGCAGGAAGGAGATGTTTTCATATACGCTGTCGTTGAGCAGTACGTCGTTCTGGAACACCACTCCGAACATGCCGGCCAGCTCTTCGCGCGGGATTCCTATGATGTTGTCTCCATTGATCCGGATGTCGCCGCTGTCCGCGTCATAAAAGCGCATGAGAAGGCTCACCAATGTGGTTTTGCCGCTGCCGGTGGGCCCTATGATGCCGAGAGTCTGCCCGCGTTTGAGGCAGAAGCTGATATCCTCCAGATTGTTGCGTTTGCCGTTATAGGAAAAGCTTACGTGGTCGAACCGGATATGGCAGCCATCCTCTTCATGCGAGCGCTCGCCTGCGGGCAGGTCTTCGGGGTAGAGCAATACCTCTTCAATACGTTGTGCGGAAGCGCTGCCGCGGGACCAGAGCGTGAATATTTTTGTTACGGAGAGCGTAGCCGTGATAATAATCGTGAAATAGGAGAGGAATGCAATGATCTTTCCGGGCTGCATCAGTCCGGCGTTGACGCGAAAAGCGCCTACGATGATGACCAGCGTGAGGCCGAGGTTCAACAATAGCCCCATCGCGGGGTTTGTGACGGCGACTACGCGCCCTGCGCGCTTTTCGGTGTCTGCAACCGCCATGTTTGCAGCGGCAAAGCGCTTTTTTTCATATTCCGTTTTGGACAGCGCTTTGATCACGCGAACGCCCGCCGCGTTCTCGCGCACGACCCGCACCAATCCTTCCACTCGCTGCTGCGCCTCGCGATAGATCGGTATGCTCTTTCTGGATACCACAAATACGATGGCCGCAAGGAGGGGGGAGAGGAGTAGCTGAATGAGCGCAAGCGTTGGTTCCAGCGTAAAGGACAATGTGATTCCCCCCAACACCAGAAGCGGCGCGCGCACGCCCAAGCGTTGCATTTTATCATACAGCGCGTGTATGTTATAGGTATCGTTGGTCAGCCGGGAGATAAGGGAGGGAACGTTGAAATGATCGACCCCGGAAAAAGAAAGATGACTGACGCGCGTGAAAAGATCATTGCGAAGCTTCCGAGTGATTTGCATGGATACCTGCGCCGCCATGCGATTGGCCCAAACATTGAATGTGACGGCTATCCCGGAGCAGAGAACCATCGCCGCGCCGTAAAGATAAATGGAGGGTACGTCCTTTTGCGGAACGACGGTATCTATCAGGTATGCGAGCAGCCAGGGCAGCACGAGATCCATCATAGTACCGATGAATTTTATGGTCAGCCCAATGGACATTCTGCCAATATAGGGCTTGATATAATGGGAAACGGTGCGCATAGCTCCCCCCCTGCGTACTTTGTACACGTTGCCATGAAAGCAGCCGTACGCTTGAAATGAATGCAAAAAACCGCAAGGAAACACCGGGGTATCCCTGGGATACCCGGTTAGAAAGCCCAGCCCTGCTTCTTCGTTTGCGCGCGAAGCGATGGCTGCGGGCTTGCAGTATCGGCAGGAACGCGGTCGGTCAGAGTTCTTCCATGAACGTCAGTCCGGTGCAGGGACGGATCAGCTCCATGATCTCCTTGTGCGGCCGGCGCTGCTCGGAGCGCAGCTTAAAGAATACGCCTATGCCCGGCGTAAATTCCGCGCGGGTGGTCTCATAATTGTCGATGATGATGTCGTTCTTTTCGGCGATTTCGATAAAGTCGGAAATATTCGCAAGGCACTCCAGCACGACGTACACATGTATGGTTTTGGAACGCGCTATGTATTTCACTTCGACGAAATCAAATATGGTCATAACCAGCACCATGGTCACGGCCATCAGCACCGCGCCGAAATAAAAGCCTATTCCTATGGCAATACCCAGGCAGGCGCACGACCAGAGTCCGGCGGCCGTCGTAAGGCCCTTGATCTGGCGCGTACCCGTTACCAGTATGCTTCCCGCGCCAAGAAAACCGATGCCGCTGATTATCTGCGCGCCCAAGCGCGCGGTATCCGTGCCGCCCAACCGGTCGTGCATATATTGACCGGTCATCATGATGACGCAGGAACTCAAACAAACGAGCATGTATGTTCGAAAGCCCGCCGCACGCCTTTTCTTGGAGCGTTCCAGGCCGAGAATACCCCCAAACGTGGTGGCGAGTAACATTCGAATCAGGATGGACCATACGGTCAGATCCTGCAAGCCTATTTTCTCGAACCAATCAAACATACGCGTCCCTCACAATCCTGGCAAAAAGGTATTCGCGCGCTGACATGCAATAACGGTGAAAGGCTTATTCCGCGTAAAACAGCCGGATGAACTCTTCCACATCCGCGCGGGTTCCCATGAAAGGCCCCGGCGTCTCCATTTTAAGCGATACAAGCGCAGCGGCGCGCAGCAGCGCGGTAGGGATATCCGAAGTGAGGCGCTCCGTGATATAGCCGGAGAAGCAGGTATCGCCTCTGCCGGTTCGGCCGCTCAGGTTGCGCGGCTTCAGCGGACAGGTGTATATTTCCTTTCCGTCGTAAACCAGCACTTCCGTATTGTGCGTGATCATGATTTCTTTTGCGCCCCACTCATACATCTGTTTGGCGGCTTTTGCTCGGTCGGCAAGGCCGGTCAGTATCTCCGCTTCCGCAGCGTCCGTTTTTAAAAAACGGATCAGAGGTAATATCTCCCGCTTTTCGGCCCAATCGTGGAATACCATGGAGCCGTTCTCGTCGCAACGGAGCATGCATTGCACATCTACGGCCGCCATGGCCTTTTGGGATGCGAATTCCACGATCTCGTTGCCAAGATCCCCGCGCATGAGCCCGGCAATATGGTAGATGGGCGCATCGACATCCGGAATTTCTTCTACCCTGTATGGATCGATGCGGCTGATGGCCGTGCAGGTGCGGCGCTCGCGGTCAGCGGTATGATAGACATTCCGTATGGAAGTGCTATGGGCGCTGTCGAGCGGGAATACCGTCACGTTCCGGGCTTTTGAAAACAACTCTTTGACGTCCATATCCGCTGGGTTGGCCTTGGGCAGAACGGCGACACGGTGGCCCATCCCGGAGGCCGAAAACCCGGAGTATACGACTGCGCCGCCGATGGGGCGCACCGTGGTACCATCGTAATCCGTATTGATATCCAGCGAGGGTTGCCCCAGTATGAATGTATCGAATGCGTGTGTCATGCAGTAGCACCTCCGAAATGCATTTTGCACTGGTCAATGATGGATTGAAATTCTTCGCATTGCATACTGCAGGCGTGTTCCTGCATGGCGCGCCTGAACGCGAACGAGTCGCGTATGCGGCGGTTAAACGCCAGCGCGGCTCGCGCTTCGTCCCCCGGGCGATGCGCGTCCGAGCTGCAGGAACGCAGCAAATCCGGGTACCTTGTGGAAGATTCCAGCGCCCTGTCATTAAAGTTGTCATGCCGGGGGCTGCAATTGATGATCTCTAAGCCGTGCACGCTGTCGAAAAAGACAGTAGAGTTCTCATCCCGGAAAGGATGGGCCTGTATAATCAATACTTCATCCTTGAAGGTTTGGTAAAACGCGCTGTGACCCATTCTGTACATATAAGGATTTCTGCGCAAAAAGGCTTCATCGATGCCATACACCAGATAATCGTTGTTGTTTTCGGGGAAACGCAGTTCCATGCCCAGTATGACGTCCATATCCAGCTCGTCTGCGCGCTGTTTTGCGAGCCGGTAGCCTGTAAGAAAACTGTCTACGCACGCGTCCCAATCGTCGGAACAGTCGAGAAGGGAGATGTAAGTCTCGTGCATGTGATCGGTGACGACGATTCCTGCATACTTGTGTTCGTGGTACAATTCAACAAGCGTGGCGGCGGGAATCCACCCGCACCTGCTTGTTTCCTTGGTGTGAACGTGCGGGTCATAAAGAAACAAGCTCATAGGACCTCCGAAAATTATTGTAACGCAATACAGGATTTGCGCTTAATCAACGTAGGGATCAAAATCTGATGGGAATAGCCTATGGACGGATTCCTTATTTTCTCCACAAGCATTTCAACCGCGATGGAGGCCATCGTCATTTTCGGCTGCTCGATGGTGGAAAGGTTGATTTTGGGTAAGCCGGTATAGTGGATATTATCGAAGCCGAGCAGGGACATTTCCTCGGGTATGCGTATGCCGGCCTCATCCGCCGCCTGCAGCACGCCTAACGCGAGGGAATCGGTGGCGGCGAATATGGCCGTATGGGGCGGCTTTGTGGCGAACAATTGCTTTGCCAGCGTGTATCCATGCTGTATGGAGCTCGACGAATAAGGGCTGTTAAAGAAATGAGGCGTTAATCCAAATTGAATACAGGCGTCGCTGTACCCTTCCGCGCGCAGTTGATGCGTGCTGCTGCGCTTGCGCCTGCCGAAGTACAGAATATCGCGGTGACCCAGCGAATACAGGTATTCCGTACCAATATACATCCCCCTGTAATTATCCACGGCGACATAGCTTTCCGGAAGATCACGTAAATTTTCGCTGACGAATACGGTCGGCACTTTGGAAAGATGCTTTTTTAGCCGCCCATAGGTATCGACGCTGGAGGGGACTATGATGATCCCATCCACCTGACGGCCCATCAGCAGTTCAAAAACCTGTTCTTCCAGATTGATATCGTGCGAGGAGTTGCAGAGCATAATATTATACCCGTGCGCGCGGGCGTTTCGTTCAATATGATACGCGATTTCCGACATAAAGGGGTTTTCCACGCTGGTTACGATGAGCCCTAAAAGCTTGGTTTGCTTCATGACCATAGAACGGGCGACGGAGTTTGGCGTGTAGCCCATCTCTTTGCATATCTTGACAACCCGTTCCCGCGTATCTTCGCTGATTTCGGGGCTGCCTGACAGCGCGCGGGAGACGGTTGCATACGATACTTTCGCCACTTTGGCGATATCCTTGATGGTAACTTTTTTCACCGGCTTCATCTCCTGTTAGGCGCAAACGTTTCCAGTTGCATTGTATGATACACCATACAATTATTATTGTCAATTGCATGAAGGATGGCATGCGAAAAAATTCATATGCGCAATTCGGTAGTTTTATCAATATTATTGACAGTATATATCGCGATGGGTATAATATCAATATTCTAAATAGATGCGCAAACGTTTACGAAGCGAATGAGATGCTGACGAGTCCGGCACGAGCCCCTTTTTCGGGCTTTCTTGGTATGCCGGCGTGGCGATGGAGGAGCATATATGATCAAACAGGATCGTTCAGCGGTGGAGCAGGCGGTGCGCCGCATGGCGGACATGCCTCATTTGGAGGCGATTTCCGGCCTGTCCGGCACATTTACTCCGGATGTGGACAACGCCTTTAGTACTGGCGGCTCTGTTCCCGCCTGCGCGGTCGTGTTCAACATAGAACAGGGCACGAGGCTGAAGTGGATTATACCGTTTCTGCGCCTGCATCCCGAGCTCAGCGGGGCGGATATCATACTGGCGAACGAGCTGGATTACGGTATGGCCCGCTCCAACAATCTTCATACCACCCGGGAACTTGCGCAGGCGCTAAAAATGAATTATGCGTTCGGCGTAGAGTTTATCACCGTCAATGCCTGCCGAGACGGCAACGAACAGGGCCTGCATGGTAACGCGATACTTTCCCGGTTCCCGCTCGACCGGGTCAGGCTTGTACATTTGCCCATTGAGTATGAATGGTTTTGCCGGGAAGGGGACAGCCGTCTGGGTACGCGTATGGCGCTGCTGGCCCAAACAAAAATCGGCGGCAGGGAGATCGGCGTCGTTTGCGTACATCTTGAAAACCGCGCTTCGCCTGAAGGCCGCGTACGCCAGTTTACCTATCTTCTCGATGAAATCGACGCCCACTTTGGCAGCCTGCCCGTGCTGATAGGCGGCGACATGAATACCAATACGGTGGACGGAGATTCGCAGGCCAATATGGAGGATTTGAAGGATAAGGCGGAGCAGTATAAGCGCCTTGGGGATATTCCTTTTTACGAACCCATGATGGCGCTGGCGGAGGCGCGCGGATATACCTACAAAAATTGCAATCTGTTTGATAAATCCACTCGCCGCAAGCATATGCCGGGCGAGGAGGATATTCTGCTAAACCTCGACTGGTTCTTCCAAAGAGGGCTTAAGTGCAGCAAGCCGTCGCGTGTAGAAACGATATTTCATCATCGGTTACTACCCGGCTGCCCGGAAGAGCTGAATGCGTTCGACGGCAAAGAATTATCCGATCATGACGCTGTGGCGGTTTCTTTTGAGGTGGCAAAATGATAAAGGCAATATTGTACGACGTGGGCGGCGTACTGTATACATCCTATAACGACGACGCACTGCGGCTGGACTTTGCAAAACGCCTGCTTTTAAAACTGCGTGAGTTGGGCATGGATCTGAACGTAACCGCTGAAGTACTGGATAACAGCCTCACAGTACATGCCAGAGAGTATAAGACGTACGCGGAGGACACCATGCGGGAGCTTCCGTCCATACGTATCTGGAAGGACTATTTCCTCAGGGATTTTGATGTGGATGAAGAAAAGCTGCTGCAGCATGCCGAAGAGCTGAGCTTCTATTACGACAGCGCTCGTGTACGGATGACCCCGCGTTCCCATTTAAAGGAAACTCTTCATACGCTTCATGAAATGGGCATACGGCAGGCCATCGCGAATAACATTATGTCCACGACGTTCGTACCGTATTTTTCCAAGAAGAACGGTATAAGCCCATACTTTCAATTTATACTGATGTCCAGTCAGATAGGCATCCGCAAGCCTGACTCCAGAATATTTCATATGGCGGCCGAGAAGCTTGGCGTACTGCCCGGGGAATGCGCCTACGTTGGCGATACCATATCCAGGGACGTTCGCGGCGTCCGGAACGCGGGCCTCGCGATGATGATCAAAATCGATAATCCCGCCGTGGCCTATAAGGATGCGGCGTTTATCGGCAAGGGATTTGACCCGGACTATGAAATAAAGGACCTCTCGGAGATACCGGGCATCATTCGCTCCTTCAACGGCAGATAGCGGACACTGCGCCGACCGGATGGAATTGGAAACGTCTAAATACAAACTGCCTGAACCGCTTCCAGGGCGACCCTTTCGGCGTCAGGCAGTCAAAGTGCAGAATAAAATCGTGTGTATCAGGTCTTGGTGATGATGATACCTTCGACAAGGTTGGCGACGTCTTCACAGTCGTCCAGCGCGTTCTCCAGCTCGTCATAGATCTTATGTTTTTTGATTAGTTCAATGGGATCTTTCTCGTTGGTAAATAATTCGCGTACGGCGTCCTTATAGCATCGGTCTCCCATTTCTTCGATGCGATTTACCTCCACGACCAATTCGTACAGCTTGCTGTTTCGCTTTCCGCCCTTCAATTCGGACATCAGTTCGAGAAGCTTATTGCAGGCATCTACGCCTAATTTCGCCATTTCCTTCATGGGTTCCGTGATATTTGTGACGCGCATCATCCAAAGATGGTTGGCGACGGCTTCAAAGCTGTCTACGATGTCGACAGTTTCATTTGCGATTTTATGGATATCGTCACGGTCAATGGGGGTGATAAAAGCGACATTCAGTTCCTCTGAAATGGAATGCATAAGATTGTCCGCTTCCTGCTCCACGCGCTTGATGGCCTGGAACTCGGCATCGGAGAACTTGCCGCTTACCATGAGATCCTGTAGCATGTTGGCGGATTTCAGCGCGAATTCCGCGCCTCGTACGAACGAATTATAAAAATCTGCTTCTTTTCTTTTCAGTTTCATCCGTAATCACTCCTTTAGAATATTGTGTGCATCAACAATGCCATCACGTAACCGATCAGCGCGCAGGCGGGGAATGTCAGAATCCATGCGAGGAACATTTCATTCACTACCCCCCAATTGACGTTGGAGAGCCTGCGTGCTGCTGCGGCGCCCATGATGGCCGTACCTTTCGTGTTGGTGGTGCTCAGAGGGATGCCGAATATGGTTGCGCCGATCATACAGGCGGAAGCGGCGACTTCGGCGGAAAATCCCTGATACTTTTCAATTTTCACCATATCAATGCCCATCGTCTTAATGATGCGGTAACCGCCTATAGAAGTGCCTATCGCCATCAATACCGAGCAAAACACCATTACCCACAGGGGAATCGTCATTTCGCCCGGAGCCATAACGCCTCCCAGCATAAGCGCGAACGCCCAAATACCTACAAACTTCTGGCCATCCTGCGCGCCGTGGCTGAAAGCCATCGCCGCCGCGGAAACAACTTGTCCGATGGAGAAGAAACGGTTGGCCTTATGTCTGTTTACGTGGGAGAACGTCTTGGAAACAGCGACCGTCATCAGCCAGCCGGATATGAACCCCAGTATGGAGGAAATGCCCAATCCAAGCAGAACCTTTTGCCATTCCGCCCAGCTTACGGACGCTAAACCGCCGTTTGCAAGCGCTGCGCCTGTCAACCCGGCAATCAGCGCGTGGCTTTCACTGGTGGGGATGCCAAAGCGCCATGCGCCTACCGCCCAGCTTACGATTGCGATCTGTGCGGACGCGAGCGTAACAAGACCGTCCTTGCCCGGTTCCAGCGCGATAATCTTGGTGATTGTCTCCGCGACGGCGGTACCCATCAACAGTACGCCCAGCAAATTAAATATTGCGGCGAGTATGACGGCCTTTCTGGGGGTTAAAACCCTGGTGGAAACAACCGTGGTGAGGGCGTTTGGCGCGTCCGTCCAGCCATTTACGAATATGGATGCGCAAATTAGGAGCATGACGAACAGTAATCCAAATCCCATGTTTCCCACACACCTCTTTTCAGTACAAATTTAAAATATATTGCTGCGCATTTGCCGAGCAAACACACAAACGCCGGCCTTGGGGATAAACCATGCGCGGTCATCTACCCAGAGCCGGCAATTATTTTCATGCCAATAGTATATCCGGTTCTGCCATATGGATTGCGTTGAAGCCAGCGGCAATCAAAAAAGCACAAATATCCACAATTAAATTATATATGTATTATTCGTACAGTGTCAATCGTAAAATTTGCGTAAAAGTAACGCCGCCTATCCGGCGACGTTATTGAAAATCTCGCTTGTTTTTGCACTTTACAAAGCCCGGGCTTGTATTCGCGGCTCTATGTACTCTGCCGCACGATGAGTTCGTTGTTCACGGTGCGGATGCGGCTGTAGAGATTCGGATCAGCGATTTGCGCAAGCAGTTCGCATAC
>JAEWWD010000175.1 GCA_023396535.1 Bacillota bacterium | reverse complement strand
ATACCGGCAAGGCGGTCGTTTTCACCCTTGAGCTTGAGGAACGCGTCTTCGATGGCCTTGCCGGTGACGGTATAGTGCCACAGGTGGTTGCCCATTTCGTCGAACTGGTTGAATATGACGACGTCCTCGCGGGTGGTGCGCAGTTCCCATGTTTTGTCGAATATTTCCTTGACGTTGCTTTCGCAGCCAGGGGTGGCGATGACTTCGCCCGCGATTTTGGACAGCCAATCAAAACGCTCACGGCTCATTTCCGCAGGCAGAATAGCGATGGAGTCGCAGGAGAGCAGCTTGGAGTTGTAAGCGCCGCCGCGGCAGTAGTTGCCTGTGGAGGGCCAAACAGCCTTGTGGTAGGTGGGGTCGAACTGACCAGTCACCAGACGCGGTGCGAGGCACCCAAACGAAGCGCCGACCTTGTGGCAGCCCGTGGGGAACCATTTGCCGGTGAGCACCACGATACGAGCCTTCACGCCGCTGAGCGCGGAAGGAATCTCCAGCGTATTGACATCGCCGAATTCGCCGCCGCTCATTTTGGGTTCGTTGCGCCATGTGATGCGGAACAGGTTCAGCGGGCTGATATCCCACAAACCGGTATGCTTGAGGCCCGCTTTGATTTTGTCGGGGATCAGGTTCGGGTCGCGCATTTGTGCGAACGTGGGAATCACGATCTTGTTATCGCGCGCCCTTTGAATGGTACGCTTCAGGTTGCCTTGATTCACTGTCAAATCAATCATGATACTTCGCTCCATTTCTGTATGCTTTGATTGCAAAAGGCACGCCTTTGTGCCCCGGTTTCCTATATTAGAGTGTAGACCATTTGCGGCATTTTGTAAATGCTCACCGTACATATTACTAAAAAATATTTTTAAGCAAAAAATATTTTTTAGAACTCATCGGATGACGATCGCTCATTCCTCCGCTACATTGCACACTTCCACCCATTGTCCGCCGGTGATCTTCTGCAGCCGGTCCGGAGAAACGACGACACAGGAGGCGGGACTGCCCGCGGCGGGGTATACGATATCGAACCTTTTGAGCGAGTTGTCCAAGTATACCTCGACGGGCGTGGCCGTTGCAAACGGACAAACCCCACCTACAGGATGCCCCGTCAGCCGCAACGCATCCTCGGGGGAGAGCATTTTTGCTTTACGTCCGAATGTTTCGCGGAATTTCCGGTTATCGATGCGGGCATCGCCGGCGGCAAGCACCAGAAGAGCGCTGCCGTCTTTCTCAAAGGAGAGCGTTTTTGCTATTCTCTGCGGGGCTACGCCCAACGCAAGCGCGGCAAGATCAACCGTCGCGCTGGAAACGTCGAATTCCCTGATTTCCTCGGGGATGCCGTGCTGTTTAAAATACTGTCTGACTTCAAAAATTCCCATTGCCACTAGTTATCCCGTTATAGTATTCCCGTACGGAAAAGATCCTCTTCGATCAGCATTGCGATATCCTTCTCGCTTTTCAGGTTTTCGTCCTGCATGCAGGGTATGACATGCACGTTATCGAGCAGGTTCGCATATTCCAGATATTTTGCGCGCGCGCGCCGCTGCAGGCTGGACTTTGATTCATAGACGTCCTTTTCCATCCCGGCGTAGTCGCGGTATCCCTTGCGGTAAACGTTGAGCCCCGCTTCCTCAATGTTGACGTCGAGGTAAATATGCGCGTCAGCGACGGGTATGCCGAAATGATCGTATTCGAGCTCCAGCACAAAATCGAGAAGATCCGGCTTGTCCAAGTCACAGTCGCGGATGCTCTGGTACACGGCGTTGGAGAGTACATACCGGTTGATGAGCAGAACGTCCACTTCACCATCCCGATAGCCCTGAAAAGCTTCAAAGCGATCGAGCGCAAACCAAAGCGCCATGCTCTTGCCATCTACGTCGCACGCGTTGACGCCGTCGGCGCCAGTGAGGTATCTTCCGATTTCACGGCCAAAAAAACTGCCGTACATTGGAAAGGACATCGTATCCACAAGCATACCGCGCTTTTTAAGGGCGCGTTCCAGATGATACAGCTGCACGGTTTTTCCGCTGCCGTCAATGCCTTCAAACGCGATCACTGCGGTTTGCGCCATCCATTTCCCTCCCAGCTCACATAACGCCGTCATTATACCATAGGACATGCGCGCCTGCAACCGCGTGGGCAAGGTTGCAGGCACGCGGCTTGTCCGATATTCGTCAAGTGTGATATACTCAAAAAGCCGGGCTGCTGTCGTCCTTATCCGGGGGAGGCTGAGGGATTGAGTTTCCTTATTTTCTACCCGATTTGACGACGTGTATGTTTAATTGGTGAAAAAGCAGCCAAAAGAGATATTTGCAACAGAATTCCCGCGGATGATACCCAACGGGCTTATCTGCGGCCTGAGGCGCGGCGTATTGCGCCGTTTAGGAGAGAGCTATGCCCAGACGGGAAAGAAGAAGCAGGATAAAACGCAGGAGGACCAGCCTCAAGGCCACAAATGCGGGCCCCATTTTGGCGCTGTCCGCTACCATATTGAGCATACTTGGCGTAATTGCGTTGATCGTGTTCGTGGCTCTGCCAGCATTGCTGCCCAAGCTGGGAATTTCCTATAATCCGCCCTGGCAGCCTACGCCCACGCCGCACCCTACCATACGGCCAACGCCTACGCCGCATCCCGTTACACGCGTGGACCCGGCGGAATTGCAGCATGAGGTGGTTCTTACGGGATATGACGAATATAAATGGTTCGCCGATCCTTACGCCTGGGGAGATACGCTTGTATTTACCGCCGGGCGGCTGGTAAACGACGCAGTTCGCATGGACGCATTGTTTAAACTTGATATGCGGGCGAATACGTATGAAAAGATATCGGCTGAACGCACGAACGACAGTTATATTTACCCTGTGCTGAACGGCGACTGGCTGGCGTACTTTGATTCAAAGGCGGAGGGCGGCGGTGTGATTCGCGCTATACGGCTTTCCACGGGAGAAGCTAAAGTGGTCAAGCAGGTGTACGTCGGACAGCCAAAACTGTATTTGGACGGGGACATACTTGCGTGGATGGAGCGCACCGGCAGCCGCATGGATAAATTGTTTGCCTGCGATCTTACCACAATGGAAAATGTGGCTGTGCATCTATTCAACAATACGGCGTACGGGCAATCCTCCCTATCCATGTGCGGCGGAGAAATTATTTATGCGGACGCGGACCCCAATGTTACCGAAGCGGAACTGGATGAAGCGCAGGTAAGCGCGATTTACAGCGTGCAGCGAAGCGTGGGGAAAACATCCGTATATACGCCCAACACTTACGTCCACGATCCCATGACGAACGGTAGGCAGTGGATTTGGCGCAATGGCAGCCACAGCGTAGGCGACGACCTGTATTGGACGCAGTACGCGCAAAAGCCGAAGCTGTTAGCGGAAGACATTGTCGAATACGGTCTTTCGGATACATTTGCGGCATACAGCAAGAACGAGTCGATTCATGTGTTCTTCTTTGACGATGGATCGACAACCGTCATAACGCCGCCTGCGGAACGCGAGCGTGCGCAGTTGTTGGGCGTATCCAACGGAGTCGTGATCTGGATGGACGTTACCTCCCGCGAGCGGGATATCATGAAATACGCGCGGGTCGAGTAAGCTTGGCCAGGAGGGAACCATGCCAAAAAACGCACATCCGGTATTCTTCTGCGGAGAATGCGGATATGAAAGCTCCAAGTGGCTGGGAAAATGTCCCGGCTGCGGAAGCTGGAATACGATGGTGGAGAGCGCGACTGTTTCGGTACGCGCCGCGGGCGCATTCGCGCAAGCGCAGCCGCTGTCCCAGGTGGATTCAGCATCCGCCGCCCGCACAGGTACCGGAATGGCCGAACTCGACCGTGTACTGGGCGGCGGGTTGGTCCCGGGCATGACGGTGCTGATAGGGGGCGACCCGGGCATAGGCAAGTCGACGCTCCTGCTGCAGGTTACGGCGCATCTGGCTGCGCAAGGAAAAGTGCTGTACGTTTCGGGCGAGGAATCCCCCGCGCAGATCAAAATGCGCGCGGAGCGCCTGCATATCGGCGCGGATGTGCTGCTGCTCGCCGAGACGGATCTTGCCGCGGTGGAAGCGGAAATCCGGCGGCTGAAACCCGGTTTTGTAGTGGTCGACTCCATACAGACCATGTCCTCAGCGGAACTCCCGGGAACGGCGGGCAGCGTGAGTCAGGTGCGTGAGGCGACCGCGACGCTTACGAGAACGGCCAAAAGCACCGGCGCGGCAATTTGTATCGTGGGCCATGTTACGAAGGACGGCGCGATCGCAGGACCGCGGATATTGGAGCATATGGTGGATACGGTACTGTATTTTGAAGGCGAGCGGCATGCGGATCTTCGCCTGCTGCGCGCCGTCAAAAACCGATTTGGCTCCACAAACGAGGTCGGCGTATTTGAAATGTGCGACGACGGTATGCGTCAGGTACAGGACCCGTCCCGGTTGTTCCTCTCCGGGCAGCATTTGCCCGGCTGCGCCGTAGTATGCGCATTGGAAGGAACGCGCCCCATGCTCGCGGAAGTGCAGGCGCTTCTGGCGCAAACGGCGTTCGGCTCGCCGCGGCGCACGGCGGCGGGGATAGACGCGGGGCGGCTGTCGCTGCTGCTCGCGGTGCTCGAAAACAAGGCGCGGCTGCGCCTGTCGGATAAAGACGTATATCTCAATGTGGTGGGAGGTCTGCGCATTTTCGAGCGGGCGGCGGATCTTGGCGCGGCGCTGTGCGTCGCGTCCTGTTACAAGGAAAAGCCGCTTGATCAATCCGTTGCCGCAATCGGTGAGGTAGGGTTGACGGGCGAGGTGCGCGCCGTATCCCAAATGGAGAAGCGTATGCGCGAATGCGTACGGCTTGGATTCACTAGCCTGATCGTGCCGCGTGTTGACAGCCTGCCTTCTGTACCGGGGGCGCAGTTGATTCCGGTGCGCAATGTGGCGGAAGCAGTCGCATTGCTTTGAGTAAATAATAGGCACAATTTTTTTGTAAGCGGGGGTAGGCATGAAAAAATGGCGGAACGCGCTGTTGGCGGCGGTTATTCTATTATCCGCATTGCTTTGCGCCTGCTCGCTTTTGCCGCAGCTCATTCCTTCCCAAAGCAATTCTCCCTCACCTACAACTGTGGCGCCAACGCCGTCCGCAGCACAGATCAAATGGGACGGGCAGGTGCAAAATGGCATACCAAGCATAGAGGATACCTACTTTATCCGGAACATGCCGGAGAAAGAGCGCGAGCTGTGCATCGGTATCTACCAGGGTATCATGGCGTTTGAAGAGGAAATAAAATTTCCTGAACCGGTGGATGAGGAAACCCTCAGCGACGCCATGTGGCTTTTGAGCTACGACTGTCCGGAGCTGTTCCAGATCAGCGGCGATTATTCCTATTATGTTCGTGAGGATATCCCTGAAAAAGTGCTGTCCGTCAAGCCGACATATATTCTCAGTGAGACGGAATATGAGCAGGCCAGCGCTAAGATACAAGGCATATTGGCGAACTGGCTGAAGGCGGCCGCGGGCCTTGACGATTTTGAAAAAGAACGATTGATATACGATTCCATCATACAATGCTGCGATTACCGCGAGGACGGCGTACACGCGGGAACCGCGTACGGCGCGCTGGTGCTCGGACAGGCGCGGTGCGAAGGGTACTCTAAGGCGCTGTGCATGGCGTTGCGCGCGGCGGACATCCCATGCCTGATATTGACCGGTGAAGCATGGTCACCGGAAGAAGAGAATGCCCGGCCTGAAAAGCACGCGTGGAACGTTGCCCGGATAGGGCGTAGCTACTACGAGATGGATATCACCTGGGACGATTCCGACGGTCAGCTCCCGCAGGGGACCTGTTACGCTTATTTCAACCTGACGGATAAGGAAATGTACCAGAGCCGCCAACTGGACGATATTTATGAAGGCTGGGGGCTTCCCGTCTGCGATGATACCGTCCAGAACTATTATGTACGAAGCGGCGCGTACTTTAAGGATGGCGTGGATCTGAAGGAGGCGTTTCAGGACGCGCTGAGCACCGCTTACGAAAACGGGGAAACGCTCGTGATGGCGCGCGTGGAGACGGACGAACAGATGGAGGACATTCAGGAACATCTCAAGGCATGGATGGAGAACTGGATGAACCGGCGGAGGCTTTCTTCAGTCTCTTACAATTGGATGACTTACAAGGGGAGCAGAGTGTTCTGCATACTCGGACTGACGTATGAGAAATGAGCACGGCAAAAGAATGCGATAGAATGCCGGACGACCTTATTGGCGTACTTTGGCTGTTGGGAGTTTCCTGACGTATCGCAATCTGTCCGAAGGTTGCGTTGTTAAAACGCCGCGAATCCGTGTATATTAAGCATGTCACACAAGACCTGAAAGGAGCATACGGCATGTTTAAAATTGTAGAAATCAAAGGGCGGGAGATCATGGACTCCCGCGGAAATCCCACCATCGAAGCGGAAGTACGGCTGTCGGGCGGCGCAATGGGCCGCGCGGCGGTTCCTTCCGGCGCTTCTACGGGATCGTTTGAAGCCGTGGAGTTGCGGGATGGCGATAAAAAGCGCTATATGGGCAAGGGCGTTACAAAGGCGGCCACCAATATCAGCAAGTCCATTGCCCGTGAGATCTGCGGTATGGACGCGCGGGATCAGGTAGCGGTTGATCAGGTCATGCGCGAGATGGACGGCACTCCCAACAAGGGAAAGCTGGGTGCGAACGCCATGCTGGGCGTGTCCCTGGCCACCGCAAAAGCGGCAGCGCTGCAGGCGGGCATACCGCTGTACAAATACATCGGCGGATGCAACGCGCGGCAGCTTCCCGTGCCTATGATGAACATACTCAACGGCGGCAAGCACGCCGACAACAGCGTGAACATACAGGAATTCATGATCATGCCCGTCGGCGCGCGCAATTTCCGCGAATGCCTGCAGATGAGCGCGGAAGTATTCCATACGCTCAAAAAGGTGCTGTCCGGGAAGGGATATGGTACCGCCGTAGGCGACGAAGGCGGTTTTGCGCCCAATCTCAAGACGGATGAGGAAGCCATTCGGCTCATTCTCGAAGCCGTGGATGAAGCGGGCTATACGCCGGGCGACGATTTTAAGATCGCCATCGACGCGGCCTCCACCGAAATGTATCAGGAGGACGGCAGCTATCTGTTCTGGAAATCCGGCATCCGTATGACAAAGGCGGAGATGGTGGATTACTGGGCGGACCTGGTGGAGAAATATCCCATCGTATCTCTTGAGGACGGCGTCGCCGAAGAGGATTGGGAAGGCTGGCGGCTTCTGACCGAGCGGTTGGGGAAAAAGGTACAGCTTGTGGGCGACGACCTGTTCGTTACCAATACGGAGCGCCTGAAAAAGGGCATCGCGCTTGGCGTCGCAAACAGCATACTCGTAAAGGTCAATCAGATCGGTACGCTCAGCGAGACTCTTGATGCGATCAGCATGGCCAACCGTGCGGGGTATTCCGCCGTGGTCAGCCATCGTTCCGGCGAGACGGAAGACGTCACAATTTCGGATATTGTGGTGGCCATAAACGCCGGCCAGATCAAAACCGGCGCGCCCTCCCGCACGGATCGCGTAGCGAAATACAACCAGCTCCTGCGCATAGAGGAGGAATTGGGGGATACGGCGCTATACCGCGCGGATGTTTTTCCTGTATAATAGGAATTGAAACCATACCGGCCCGCCGATATCGGCGGGCCGGTTATATTGATCCCGCATAAGAATGGCGCGGGGGAGGGGGAGTTATGGATAAGCCGGAGAACATGACGCATCTCAACGGAAGGGAGCTTGTGCCCAAAACAGATACGCGTATCGCTCTGCGCGGCAAACTGGATACCCTGCAAGCGGAAACCGTGCTGCTGCAGGCGGAAGCCCACGCGGCTGGTTATGGCGGCCTCGCAGATCAGCTTGAGGAAATGCTCACTCTGTTGCAAACCCTGATTCGTGTAGACGTTACAGGTGAGCCGCTTGTATTTGAGACCCTGTTTGGCATGACTCCGCAGGCGCTGCACGATGCCTCGCATGCCTGTTACCGTTCATTTCACAAACCGCAGCCGTCATATTCGATGGGGCGGGTGCCCGCGATGCTCAACCTGCTGCGCGCGCATGTGCGCGAGGCGGAGCTTGCAGCCGTGCACGCAGCGGAGCACGGCGGAAACGCGCAAGTGCAATATGCGCTCAATAGACTAAGCAGCGCCATATACGTGCTGTTCCACAGGCTGTTGCAGCCGGTAAAGCCTGTATAAGAATTCATTGGGTGCCCGTACGCCATAAAGGGGGAGACATGGATATCAACAAATGCAGGATTAAAGTAATGAAAGACGGCCCATACCTGGTGACGGGAGGCGTGCCGTTAAGTGAAAAGATCATTGCTCAGAAGGGGCGAAGCTATTTCTATGTGGATGGGCGTGAACTGAAGCAGGCGGAAACATATACGCTTTGCCGCTGCGGTAAAACAAAAACGCCGCCGTTTTGCGACGGCGCGCATGTGCATGCAAAGTTTGACGGCACGGAAACGGCGTCCCGCGTGCCGTTTGTGCAGCGGGCGGCGCGCTACAGGGGCCAGACGCTGGATCTTCTGGACGACGGACGCTGCGCATTTGCGCGCTTCTGCCATACCGAGCGGGGGGATGCGTGGGAGCTCATTGAGAATTCATCGGACCCCGAGTGCAGAAGGCTGGCCATCAAGGCCGCGACGGAATGCCCGGCGGGTCGGCTGGTCGTAGTGGACAAGGCTACGGGGGAGCATATCGAGCCGGAACTGGAGCCGGCTATCGAGGTGCTGCAGGATCCTGACCGCAGCGTGAGTTGCGGGCTGTTTGTGAAGGGAGGAATCCCCATCGAATCCTCGGACGGTGAAACGTACGAGGTGCGCAACCGGGTTGTGCTGTGCCGCTGCGGGCATTCCAAAATAAAGCCGTTCTGCGACGCCATGCATGTCAACCGCATGTACTCGGACAGCAAGAAGAAATGGCCGAATTGGTAGCTGAGTTGGCATAATCAGGGGCGTATGGCGGCTTATCGCGCTATACGCCCCTTGCAATGCAAAGACTTCATGATCAGAGTGAAATATGCTCGCCGTCAGTTTGCCTGATTGCTTGCACGGGACATGAGGAGATTGTACGCGCGAGCTTTTCCAGATGGACGACCGTTTCAGCTTGTATGACCGCCCTTCCATTTTGCATTTCAAATAATTCCGGGTAAGTTTTCTTGCACAGGCCGCATCCAATGCAGGTTTCGTTTATGAAAACGTCGGGATTCCCATCGGCGGGTTTTTCTTGCGCGGGCAGATCGGAATCCTTGACCATTTTCGAGGTGATCCATGAAAAAAGGAATATCGCGGCGACGGTCAATACCCAGCGGACCGCCATGAACCGAAATCCCAGAAACTTCATCTCGTTGAGAAGCATGGGGACTTTAATCACAGCCCATGCGCTTAAAATGATGATCAGGTTCCGTATGGAGGCTCCTTTTTTGTGGAGCATCACGCACAAAGGAAACGCCGCGTAAATAGGTCCGGCGGATATGCTGCCAAGAATGAGGGAGAGGATCGCGCCTTTTGCCCCGGCGTCCTTTCCGAGGTATTTTATGATATTTTCCTTTGGAACCCATAAATCCAAAAGGGCGGTCAATACGAATATGACCGGCATGATCATGATCATTTCCTTGATGTAATACGCGCTGATTTTCATGGAAGAAACGCCCATATCCGGCCTGATTGCAAATAGGCCTGCATAAGCGGCCGCAACGATGAGAATAAACAGGTTATCCTTCACTTTTTTAAATACCTTCATATGATCACCCCCATCACAAGCGCTATCAGTATGGCAAACAGGAAGCTTAGGCCGTTTCGCACAGCGGCGAATTTCAAACCGAACTCGCGCTTTTCGAGCGGGAACGTGACGATACCCACCATCGTAAGCGTCGTCAGAAACGCTACGGCCGGAACTATCCCCACGCCTGCGTGTACGAGCGTGCCGACAAGTGGAAAAGCGATAAATGCCGGTATCAGCGTAATGGTTCCAAACAGTGCGGAAACGACGGTCGCGAGCATAAGGGACTGCCGCTCCACAAATTCGGCAATGTCTTCGGGCGGAAGAATGGTCAATATCAATCCAATTAGAAATATGATGGACAATATACTGCCTAACATGCCCCTTCCCATGCCTAGGGCCATTTTCAGCGCCTGTTTTGTTCTCTTCTTATCTTTGAAAAATGATATTGCGAGGAATATTGCCGTTCCAATCCACATACCGACAGTTAATATATCCATGCACACCCCTCCTTTTCTTTCTGAGAAGTATAGGGGTGAAAAAGACAGCGGAATAGACACATATGTTTCTTTTGGCTATAATAGTTCTTGGAGATGATGGTTCATGACTGCCGAAGAGCTAAAAAAAGTACCTCTGCTTTCCAATATCGATGACAATGTAATACGGAAATTCCTCAAAGAGAGTAAAATTTTCACCCGGCATTACACAAAGGGAAGCACGGTACATAATCAGCAGGATGACTGCAGCTCGCTGGAGGTTGTGTTGGCGGGTACGCTTGTGGCGTACTCCCTTGCAGAAAACGGTTCATCAGTCGCCATGTTTGAATTTGGTAAAAACAGCATTATTGGGGCCAATCTCCTGTTTGGGGATGATCATGCTTATCCTCTCAACATATACTGCGGGAAATCCTGTAAATTGCTGCACATCAAAAAAGAAGCCGTTTTGGAATGCCTGCACGATTACGGGTTTGTACTGCAATACGTAAAATCACTTTCCATGAATTCGCAAAACATGAACCGGAGAATCGCCATGCTGACGCAAAGGACACTCCGAGAAAACTTGCTGGAATACTTCCAAAGACAATCCATATTGCAGGGTTCCAATACGATCCTGTTGCCCGTCAGCAAAAAAGAGCTGGCCGATTATCTGGGCGTGCAGCGGCCGTCGCTTTTTCGGGAACTGAAGCGGATGAAAGATGAGGGAAGTATAGCCGTTGATAAACAATTTGTTCAAATAAATTGTTAAAACATAATTATGTTCAGCGCAGGAGGTCGCAACAAATGGGATTCTGAATTCTCCCATTTGTTGCGGCGAAATCTTGTATTATATGATCGCAAATTCTACGGAACCCATTGCACCAATGGCGATGGATGCGCGTGGGAAGACAATGACAGGGTTTCCTTCAGCGTTTATATAAAATTGCGTGTCTTTATCCACGGTGCTAAAGCCGCCCATTTCCGGGCTGAAGAAGGGACCCGTTTCCCCCGGCAACAATGAGTATTCCTCAATTTGTCTACGAATACTCTCGTTACAGATTTTTACCCAGTCAATCCCGAGCAAGTCTTCCAACGTGATTTCGCTATTCTTTACCAAATCCAGATTGTAGAAGAACTCGTCCTGATAAGCATCCGCAATCGAAATATTCGTTATGACAACAAAAGATACGATAGAATCCGTCTCATACCTGATAGAATAGGTGACCAATACATGATTGTCGTGCTCATCCCATTGCGCCTTCGTACCGCCCGTTTCAAAAAAAGCGTTTTTGTAATCCTGAATAATTTGTTCGCCTTCGGCGATCTTTTCATCTACCCTTGCCTGAATTTCTTTGCTTACCCGGTCTGTATAATTATTGCCATTTTCAATAGCTGGCACATCCACGTCATAGGAGGTGTCACCCGTTTTCTCATGCCAGCTGCGGATGGTTAATACCCGGAACAATCCGCCAAGTACGGGCAGGTCGCCCGCTGCCGCGGCAACCATGGGGCTAATATTAAGCACGGCAAATATAACAATGAAGCAAGCGGCCGCTTTGATTGCAATTTGCATCAATTTCCGGCTAGATTGCTTTCGAGTCGCTCTTTCCGCTTGCTTGATCCCCAATTGGACGCGCGCAGTCAGTTCATCCGGTATTTCCGTCATATCGTAGTCGGCTTTTGCTTGCCTCCATTCATTCATAGTCTGATTCTCCTTCCATCGTTACTCTGAGTTTACGTAATCCTCCATAGAGTCTGGTTTTGACGGTATTCAAGTTCCATCCCGTTATCTCACTGATTTCCTGCAGGGTTAACTCCTCATAGAAACGCAGGCGGATGACGGTTTGTACCTCAGGCATCAATGCGTTAACCCTTTGTTGCAAGGAAATGTCCTGTGGAAGAGGATCTTCGTAATATTCCGAATCAAGCGCTTCCGGCGCACAAAACTGCAGTTTTTTCCTTGCGCGAAGGCGGTCGATACATTCATACACCAATATGCGACAGAACCAGGTATGCAGTGCATCGGCTTTTCGCAGACGTCCATGGTTCTGCAGAGCTTTACAAACTGCGTTTTGTACAGTATCCAGCGCATCTTCCCGATTTGATAGATAACTGTAGGCCAGACGATAAAACCGATTTTGGTTTTCAACGATATATTCAATCAATTGCTGATTGTCCAGCATAGTCAAACTCGCAATTCCTCGCTTTCGTATTCCTTACACAATATAGACGTATAAATCATAAAAATAGTTTTCCGGAAAAAAATGAAAGGCCGCATTTTTTGGCGGCCTGGCGATGTATACCTCGGCATATCTTGCTATTCTGATGAAACGACAGCCCCCACCTGCGAGATAAACGGTGCAAGATCGTATTCGCTTTTTCCTTTACATACGATGTCCTTCACGATTTCACCGGCGACGGCGGAGAGTATGACGGCGCTTTTGAAGCCGGAGGCGAGTATGAGCCCCGGCACGGGGCTTTCTCCCAGCGCAGGCTCGCAGGAATCCGTGTAAGGCGAGGCGGTAACCCAGCTTCTAAGCACCTGAATATCCTTCAATACCGGGAAGAATGTGAAAAGCCGTTCGCGGATATTGCGCACATGTTCCAGCGAGGTCGTGTCCTGATATGCGGCGTCCACCCACTGGTGCGGCTTGGTGGTTTCTGCGATAAGCAAGTTCCCGTAATGGCTCTGGCCGATACAAAGCGTCGTAGCAGCGCATTCTTGACTATGGGCTTCGGCGAAGAACGCAGCGGAGGAATAGTAGGTGCGCAGGAACGGTTTGAGCGGCTCCGTAACGAGTCCCTCGGCCTTGACGGAGTATACGGGTACGTCAAGACCTGCGCCAAGGCATAATGCCCTTGTGCCCGCGCCGGCGGCAACGACCACGTGCTCCGCGCGGAGCGTTTGCCCACCCCTGAGCAGCGCGCCTTTACACGCCCCGCCCTCCAGCAGCAGCGCGTCGACAGGCGCGTTTTCCAGTACGGTCAGCCCATACGAACGGGCGGCCTTTACCATGGCGTAGAGGTACCGGAACGGGTATACCGAGCCCTGTTCGAAATACGTCGCGGCGAGTACTGCGCCGGGCTTAAGATTGGGTTCCAGTTCGCTGATCTGTTGGCCCTCCAGCCAGCGGATATCCAGCCCCGCTTCCTTTTTCTCTTCATATAATTTGCGAAGCTCGGGGATATGCGCTTCTTTTTCCGCGCCTATCAGCGACGGCTGCGGCCGGTAGCCTATTTCCATGCCGAGTTCCGCTTCTATATGCCGCATACGTTCAAACCCGCGCAGTGTCAGCTCGTAGCTTAACCCCATGTTGCAGTCCTGTACCTGCACATTGCCGAAGTTCGCGCCGGACGCGCCCGAGCCGATTTCCCCTTTGTCGAGCAGCAGTGTACGCACGCCCGCCCGTGCGAGGTGCAGCGATATGGAGCAGCCAAAGTATCCGCCGCCTATGATGATTGCCTGATATTCCATCATTCTTCCTCCCCGGAAAAGGAATCGACCGAGCAGGGAACGATGGGGAAGCGCGCCTTTCCGGATGCGATGTTCTCCGGCGTGCGCACGCCCTGTTCCAGCAGTATTCCCTGAATGAGTTTCGAGCAGGTGCGCCCCTGACACGCTCCCATGCCCGCGCGGGTTGCCTTTTTGATGCTGTCCACCGTGTGATGCCCGTCGCGGATGGCCAGCAGTATTTCTTCGCGGCTGATTTCCTCGCAGCGGCATACGATCAGTTTATCCTTATTCATTATGGCTTTCCTCCCGTATGCGTTTGATGGAGCGCGCGCCGCGCCCTTCCGGCAGGGGTATGTGAATGGTAACGAGCGGCGTCAGGTTGTATGCTTTTGAATTGGCAGCTTGTTCTACCGTCGCCATACCCAATTCCGAACCGTTTGCGTCCACCGCTGTGACGCGCTGCCCCTTTACAGGCAGAGGCAGGTATTCGTAAGGGAAAGTCATATACGCTGTATCCATGTCCTCTTCCAAGTAGAATATCGCCTGACCGGGGCAGGCGGCCACGCACTGCTTACAGCCGGTGCATTTTGTTTCGTCGTACAGAGGTAGAGCGTTCAGGCTTTCTTTTCGGATTGCGCCCGTCCTGCACGCGTCTATGCAGGGG
>JAEWWD010000152.1 GCA_023396535.1 Bacillota bacterium | reverse complement strand
TCTCCAATCCACTCGAATCCAGGAGCGCCGGCATCACTTGCGTGTATCAGGAACTCAACAGCGCGAAGGATATGTCCATTACGGACAATCTTTTCATGGGCTGCTATGTCAAGAAAAAATCCGGACTTCTGGACTATAAATACATGAACGCCAAAGCCCGCGAGATCATGCGGGAAATGAATCAGAATATCGATCCCTCAAAGCTGTGCGGGCAACTGGGCATGGGCCAGCAACAGATGGTGGAAATAGGCAAGTCCATATTGCTTGACGCGAAGGTCATCATATTGGACGAACCCACGTCCAGTCTGGGCGAGAAGGAGGCGCGGCTTCTTTTTACTATTGTAAAAAAACTAAAGGATATGGGTAAGGCCATATTGTTTGTTTCGCACAAGCTCGAAGAGATATTTGAGCTGTGCGACATCGTTACCGTCATGCGCGACGCAAAACATATCGCGACCATCTCCGTTTCAGAGGTAACGAAGGACCAGCTCATTTCCTACATGGTTGGTCGTACGCTGGATAGCCTTTTTCCCAAGATACCCGCAGATCCGGGCAATGTTGCGCTGGAGGTAAAAAATTTTTCCAGCGTGGGCGCGTACCGCAATGTCAGTTTTGCAGCGCGTTATGGCGAAATACTGGGGTTCGCGGGTCTTGTGGGGTCGGGAAGGACGGAATTGTTTCGGGGATTGTTTGCCGCCGATAAGCGGGATTCCGGCGAAGTATATATCAATGGTGTGAAGCGGGATATCAAGGACCCCGCGGGCGCCATCCGGTGCAAGATTGCGTTTTTAACGGAGGACAGAAAGCTGCAGGGGCTTGTGCTTTCCGAATCCATCATGCGGAATATATCCCTCGTCAATCTGGATTCGCTCAAAAGAGGCCTTTTCATTGACGATTCAAAGGTGAAAAAGCAGGCGGAGGATTGCGTGGACCGCCTGCATATCCGTACCAGTTCCATATATAAGATGGCGGGGGAACTCAGCGGCGGCAACCAGCAAAAGGCCGTCATAGCGAAATGGCTGAATGTCGACGCCGATATATTCATATTTGACGAACCCACCAGGGGCATTGACGTCGGCGCGAAAATTGAAGTCTATCATATTATGAACAGCTTGGTGCAGCAGAACAAATGCGTCATTATGATTTCTTCCGAGCTGCCGGAGATACTCGGCATGAGCGACCGCGTGATCGTTATGCGGGACGGGAGGATCATGGCTGAGCTGGACCGGGCAAGCGAGCATTTCAATCAGGAATCCATTATGAAAGCGGCATGGGGAGGAACACTGTAATATGGAAAAAGCCAAAGCTAGCAACAAAAAAATGCCGGCGTTCGTCGGCCCGCTGATGGCCGTAGTATTGCTGGCGATTATATTGACAATTATTTCGGACAGGTTTTTGAGTCTCACCAATATCATGAACATACTCCGCCAGATATCCATCAATGCTCTTATTGCGCTGGGCATGCTGATGGTCATGCTGACGGGCGGCATAGACCTATCGGTTGGCTCCGTATGCGTACTGACGGGGTGCGTGATGGGTGTGATGATGAAAAACGGGATTACTAACGACTTCGTGCTGATATTGGCTGGACTTATGACGGGACTTCTTGCGGGTACGATCAACGCGTTGCTTTATACCCAGCTTGAGCTGCCGCATCCGTTCGTGTCCACGATGGGTTCACGCATGATATTCCGCGGCCTGGCACTGCTGATTACGGGCGCGGCTCCCATCGCGGGTTTCAGTCCTGCGATACTTTACATGGGCTACAACAACATCGCAAAAGTGATTCCGGCCTGTTTTCTCCTTGTGATCGTATTGTTTACACTCAACGACGTATTCCTGAACAAAACCGCGCTGGGCCGCAAAATATACTCTGTTGGCGGGAACCGTGAGGCCGCGCGCCTTTCCGGCATCAACGTAAAAAGGACGCTGAATTTCTCCTACATCATGTCCGGATGCATGGCGGCGATTGCCGGCATCGTTCTGCTTGGCCGCATCAGCACCGCGCATCCGGCCGCGGGGGAGACGTATGATATGGACGCCATTGCCTCTTGCGTGGTTGGCGGCACATCCTTCCTGGGCGGCAAGGGTACCGTCGCGGGCGTATTGGCCGGCGCAATGCTGATAGGCGTCATCAACAACGGCCTGGATCTTCTCGGCGCGCAAACGGACTCCAAAATGTTGGTCATAGGCGGCGTCATCATTGGCGCGGTGTATCTGGATGTCGTGCGCAACAAGGCGGAGGAAAAGGCTCGCAGGCTGGCGCAGGCAAAGGCGAAGGGCGAATAAGAAAGCAGGCGCACAGTATGAATTCCATTAAAATCGGAGTATGCGACTGGGCGCTGCCCGGCGCGGGTCTGTACGCTGCCCGGATCGCCGCCGAGTTTGGCCTGCAGGCGCTTTCCCTGAAGATCGGATTATATGAGAACAATTATCCGATCTCTGAAAAAGTAATGCAGCGCTGTTACCTCGAGGATCAGCAGCGATACGGCGTGGAATACTGCGCCATTGCGCTTAACGACTTCGACAACATCCCCATGCACGCGCGTGAGGGCACGCCTGCGTATGAACAGGCATGGACGATACTGAAAAAAGGCGTGCAGACGGCGCGGGCGCTGCATGTTCCCGTCATTCAGGTGCCGGGCTTTGCCGCAAGCGAAATTCGATCGGAAGAGGATTATGAATACGCGGCAAGGGCGTTTCGTTACCTTTGCGACGAGGCGGGCGATATCCGCGTCGCAAGCGAAAGCCTGTTGCGCCCGGAAGAGTTCAAGAAGTTATACGAACTGGTCGGCAGAAAAAATTTCGGCTCCTATTACGACTCGCAGAATTATCATCTGTTCCGCGGTTACGATCAGGTGGAAATATTGAATGGTCTGCTTCCCCATATGGTCAACCAGCTGCACGTGAAGGACGGAAACGGGGCGATGAGCGGCGCGTTGCTTGGAACGGGGGATTCCAATTTTTTCGGTACCATGCGGGCGCTGACGGAAAACAATTATGAGGGATACATTCTTCTGGAGAACTATTATGACAGGCTGCCGCTGCGACTGGCCGGTGAAAATCCCTACTGGCTGCTCGCACAGGATATCGAAATACTCAAAGCCGCCATCGCAAACCGGTAATAAACGGACCAAAGTTGCCTAATTTCGGAGGGCATACGCGATGAAAGCATTTATAATGGATGCCATTTGGGACCCGAAGCCCGAATATTCACCAGATAAACGGGAACTGAACGACAAGCGGGCGACCAGAAGCGATCTGGTTTACAGGTCAGTTAAAACAGGACTTGTGGATGCGCCGGTACCCCGTATTGGCGATCATGACGTGCTGATAAAAGTTGGCGCCTGCGGAATTTGCGGCAGCGATATGCACGCGGGAAACATGGGGAATGACGGCTATACTCAATTTTCTGGGCATTTGCGGTTGCCCGTGATATTGGGGCATGAGTTTTCTGGCGAGGTTGTCGAAGCGGGTAAGAATGTAGTCAGCGTTCGGGCCGGCGATCTCATCGCGGTAGAACAAATTCGTCCTTGCGGCGCGTGCGGCGCCTGCAAAATGGGGTTCTTCAACAACTGCCGGAATATTGAAGAAATAGGGTTATCCATGGATGGCGGGTTTTGCGAATATGCCGCGGTACCCGAAAAATACTGCTGCAGCATCAATGGGATAGCTGATTTTTTGTGTAATAAGATAGCCGCATTTGAAGCGGGTGCGCTGGCGGAGCCTATCGGTGTATCTTATAACGGCATAATGGTCGGTGGCGGCGGAATTACGCCGGGTACTCATGTCGCGGTATTCGGAGGGGGGCCTATCGGCCTTGCCGCCATCGCGCTTGCAAAGGCTGCCGGTGCGGCGCGGGTTTTCGCCATCGTGAAGGGTGAGGAAAGGATCAGGCTCGCCAAAGCATGCGGCGCGGATGAAATCTTTCATCCGCTGGAGCTGAAAGCACAGGGAATATCAGTTTCTTCCCTGATTCTGGAGAGCACCCATGGTATCGGCTGCCGTACAGTAGTAGAGGCAGCAGGGGCGCCCGACAGCACATTTCCGGAAATCGTCCGGCTCATGTCCATCAACGCGCGCGTTGTCGTGCTGGGCAGAAGCCCCAGGCTCGCGCCTGTCGATCTGGAGCAGTTTATCGTAAAGGGCTGTAGATTGTCCGGGTCTATCGGAACAGCCGGCAGCGATATCATTCCC
>JAEWWD010000130.1 GCA_023396535.1 Bacillota bacterium | reverse complement strand
GTATGCGACTATACTGTTAGGGAAAACTAGGGGCGCTGTCCCCGAAAGCGCATGTGGAGCAATAAAAACATGAAACTTAGCAGCGCGGTTTCCTCCATGCGGGAGGAATGCGTCCGTATCAGGCGCGATCTGCACCGCATCCCTGAAACCGCATTTCAGGAATATAAGACGCAGGCGTATGTGCGCGAATACCTCGCGCGGCAGAATCCCGACAAGCTCACGGATATCGCCGGAACCGGCGTGAAAGCGGTATTTTACGCACCTGGCGCGACGGAAACCATCGCTTTTCGCGCGGATATGGACGCGTTGCCCGTCGAAGAATGGACGAACGCCCCCTACGCCTCGGAGCACCCGGGAAAAATGCACGCCTGCGGCCACGACGGACACATGACGGTAGCGCTGCTGCTCGCGAAAATCGTTGGGGAACACCGGGACGCGCTCACATGCAATGTCGTTATACTGATGCAGCCCGGCGAAGAAGGCGCGGGCGGCGCGCGCCGTATGATCGCGGAGGGCGCCTTGCGCGATCCGCGCGTGGATCGCATTTATGCGCTGCATGTGTTCCCGGAATTAAAGGCCGGCCAGCTCGGAGTCCGGCGCGGTACGTTCATGGCGCAGTCCTGCGGGTTCGACCTGACCGTGCTCGGCAAAAGCGCGCACGGCGCAAGTCCGGATAAGGGTATTGACGCCGTCGTAGCCGCCGCGGAGCTGATTTCCGTGTTGCAGACGGTGGTTTCCCGCTCCACCAGCCCCGAAGAGCCGGTGGTGCTCACCATAGGCAAAATCCACGGCGGCGAGGCCCGCAACATCATCTGCGACAAAGTCGTCATGTCGGGTACGCTGCGCACGTTTTCCACTGAGATGCGCGAGCAGATCATGGACCGCATACGCAAAATCCTGGCAGGATTCGAAGTCGCGACGGGCATCACCACCGAGTTTGAGGAAGTCCAGCTCTATTACAGCGTGGAGAATCCCCTTGATATGACGGAGGAATTCCAGCTACTCATGCAGTCGGACCTCGTTCCCATGCAGCATCTCATGATCGGGGAGGATTTTTCCTTCTACCAACAGGAAATCCCCGGCCTGTTCTTCTTCGTGGGCGTTGGGGAGTACAGCGGTTATCCGCCGCTGCACAGCCCGCATTTTGATTATAAAGAGGACTCCCTGCTTTACGGCCTGGAGGCTTATTGCAGGATGCTGCATCTTGCCGACTGATATCAATACGTACAATAGGAACGGCCGGTTCCCAATTTCGTGGAACGGCCGTTTTTGTCCCTTCATACTCGCAAGAGATATACAAGCTCAGCGACTGATTTCCAATAGCTCCATCGTCCGTGCGCCGAGCAGCGCCGCCTCAGCCTGATCGTGCGTGACCAGCACGGTAAGCGGCGCGGCATTACGGATATGCGCGGCCACGCGTACGCGAAGCGCGTCGTCCAGGCCGTTGAACGGCTCATCCAGCAGCAGCACATCCCCGCCATAGGCAAGCGCGCGCGCAATGGCTACGCGCCGTTTCATGCCGCCCGAAAGCGCGGCGGGGTATTGCTGTACCGCGCCGGATAGCTCCATGCGTTCAAGCCAGTCCAGCGCTGTCCTCTCCCGTTTCTCTTTATCGTCGGGCAGCGCAAACAGCACGTTTTCATAGGCCGTATACCAGGGCAGCAGCCTATCCTCCTGGAACACCATGGTCACACGCTTGCCGTCAAGCCCCGTCACCCGTCCTGCAGTTGGGTGTGTCAGCCCCGCGATCACGCACAAAAACGTCGTCTTTCCTGTGCCGGAGGGGCTTTG
This sequence comes from Bacillota bacterium, assembly GCA_023396535.1. Lineage (GTDB taxonomy): Bacteria > Bacillota > Clostridia > Christensenellales > CAG-138 > JAEWWD01. The sequence continues at coordinate 1,674 of JAEWWD010000130.1, read as the reverse complement.
AAGCGCAATCGTGCCACGCTCGGGCAGTTCAAGCGTTATATGCTTGAGCACGTCCTTTTCTCCGTACCGTACACTTACATCGGAAAAACGGATACTCATAAAGCGCCCCCCTTCCCGCCGCGGATACGCGCAAGCAAACGCACAAATACGCGTTCAAACAGCATGGACAGCGCGATCACCACGGTGGTCCACGCGAACATATCCGGGGTTTCAAGATAATTTTTGCTTTCGATGAGGTTTTTGCCTATGGAACCCGCCGTACGGGCAAGCACCTCCGCCGCAACGCCCGCCTTCCACGCGAAACCCAGCCCTGTCGCACAAGCCGCCAGAAGATGCGGCGTGATAGAGGGCAAATATACGCGAAGGAGCGTTTTCTTCCGTCCGAAGCGAAACAGCGACGCCATTTCAATCAATCGCGCGTCAGTAGCGCGGATGCCCTCCTGTACGTCAGCCCAGACAAGGGGCAGCACCATCACAAACGACGTGAAGGCGGGCACCGCACCTGTGCGCAGCCACAGCAACACCAGCAATATAAATGAAGCGACGGGCGTCGCCTTCATGATTCCGCGCAGCGGGCGCAACAATGTATCGGCAAACGGCGAGAACGCCGTCAACGCGCCCAGCGCAGTTCCCAACAGTACGGCGGCGACATATCCCGCCCCAATGCGCAGCAGACTGAGAAGGGAGGATGTCCAGAATACGCCCTGTCCCGCCAGGCGCACAAGGCTTTTCGCCGTGTCCACAGGCGAGGGAAGTATGAGCGCCGAATGGAAAACCATGCTCAACGCCTGCCATAACAGCAGCCAGAAAGCGGCGACGCCGAGGCCGCGCAGTACAGCATTTTTTTGCACGACGTCCTCCCCCCCATTCCCTCAATGTAGTAATTTTATTGAACACAGAAAACCATATTCGGTTTGGAAAATGCCGCTATAAGCGGCATTCAGCATATCGACAAACCCTCCCCAGGGGTGTGGGGGATTCGCAAATCCCCACATTTAATCCGATTTGACGACATGTGCGTCAAATCGGTGGAAAAAATGCCGCCACGAGCGGATTTTAACCCACAGAAGACCCATCTACAAAGTCCGCAGGACTTTGTAGATGGCCAGAATGCCGCTACAAGCGGCATTATACCATATATAAGGTCGCCGGCAAAGCGCCGAACGATACTCGGTCACTTATTACGGCAGGTAATAGAAATCATCGCCGGGTAGCTTGCCGCCAACGCTCTTGGGATCCGCCGCGAAAAGCACCTGCAGCATGGCGAGAGCGTCCGCCTGCATATCCTCTCCGGTCACGCAAACGATATTGCAGTTGGGGATAGCCGTTTTAGCCGCGGCGGCGCTGGCCATAATGCCGTATTTTTCGATGAGCACCGCGGCATCATCGGGTTTTTCATTCACGAACGCGGTAGCCGCAGCGTATTCCTCCAGGAACGCGTTGACGGCGTCCGGATTATTCTCCAGCACATCCTTGCGCGCTATGAGGCAGCCCTGCACAAGCTGGGCGCCGCCGGAGACCTTGTTCCATTCTTCCGTCAGGTCGAGCGCTATGCGCAAAGAGCTGTTTTTGAGCAGCGCGGCGGTTACGTTGGGCTCTGGCAGCATGGCGATCTTTACGCCACCCTCGTCCGCGGCAAGCAGCGCCGCAAGCTCGGCGTGATCCGCCATATAT
>JAEWWD010000064.1 GCA_023396535.1 Bacillota bacterium | reverse complement strand
CCTGGGCGGAAATGTGCGCGCCATCGGCGCGAAGGACGCGAAAGGCGGACCCTTCTCCACAGGCATAGAGGACCCCAATGGCACTGCCGAGAACCCGTTTGTGCGCATCGTCAACCTGACGGACGCGTCGCTGGTGACCAGCGGCAACTATGAGCGCTATTATACCGTAGACGGCAAACGATACCATCACCTCATCGACCCGGATACGCTGTTCCCGGCGGAGTTTTTCACTTCCATCACCATACTGTGCAGGGACAGCGGCCTGGCCGACGCGCTGTCCACCGCCATATACAACATGCCATATGACGAGGGACGCGCGTACGTCGACAGTCTGGACGGCGTGGAGGCGCTGTGGCTGTTCCCGGACGGCAGCGTGCAATATACCGACGGATTCGCGAAATTTATTAAAGAATAACCCGCCGCACTGGAATGCGTAAAATTATAATATCACGAAGCAGCATGCCGCCCGCCAAACCGCCGGCGGTATGTTCAGCTAAACAGGTATTAGTTTAGCTGGACAGATCCGCATCATTTTTGCCGCTAATTCCGCATACACCGCGAATTGTTTATATTCCGAATTTGCGCCGCTACTTTTCGGGGATTGGGGCAGAGGATTGAACTGATAGCAATAACGCTACAAAATTGCGCCAAATTTTACCCCCGCGGTATATTCCATTCGTGAAGCGCATGCCCTATAATAAAAGTAAACATTCCGTTAAGAATTCTCCCGCATATATGATACCGCAACTTAAAATTCCCCGAGGATGCGCTTGCGCTTATACGCAGGCGAACTATAAATGACCTGTCGAAAAGGAGATGAGGAACAGATGCACCATACCTCCCGACGCGCGGTAATCCTCCTGCTGATACTGTTGCTGGCGCTGCCTTTGCTGCTTTCGGGCTGCGGCAGCAGTGCAAAGTATAAGGACATTGCCGAAAAGCTGTCGCTGATGGAAGCGAATATCACACAAACGGAAGCCATCTGCGGCAAACTTACGGAAATCGCCGACTGGCAGATCAAAAGCTCGGAGGAATCCTGGAAGGAATACGACGAAGCCTTCAAAAACGGCACGGAGGATCAGCTGCCGGACGAGGATAACGATGAAGAAGTCCAGGCAAAGTACGACGAATTGAAAGCGGAATCCGACGCGCTCGCCGCCATAGAAACCTCTTATTCGGCGGGCGAAGCAACGGGCATCGAGCAGTTCGACAAAACCGAGCAGGCGTATCTGTCCTATATCGCAGATATCCGCCGTTCCGCCGACGATATGCAGACCATGTTCCAGTATTATTTCAACGTGCGCGACGCCATCAAGCCCATGGAAGAATATGAGCCGGTGGAAAGCACGACGGGGTATACGGATTATTCGCTCATCGCAGGGCAGCTTTCGCAGGTAATCTCGCAGACGCAGAAGAGCCTCGGGCAGATAGACTATCCGACCTATATGAAGGGCAGCCACGACGCGCTTTTACAGCGTATGAGCGAATACCAGGGGCTCAGCCAGGATCTTTCCGAGGCCATGCAGTTGTCGGATCCGCTGCGCATGGCTTCGTGGTTCAACCGCGTGAGCCGGCTGGATATCATGCTCAACGAATGCAGCCGCGATCTGGACGACGACTTCAACCTGCAGTTCGGCCGTGCGCGCGACCGCGTTGAAGGCCGCGTCGCCTCGCTGCGCTCGGAGCTCCAGAACAATATATCGGCGCTGCTCAACGCCATAGGGTAAGGAGGATACGATATGATCTGCAAGAACTGTGGCTTTGATATACAGCAGCCCGGCAAATTCTGCCCGCGCTGCGGCACGCCCGTACAATCCCAGCAGGAAACGGCGCAGCCGGTACAGCAGCCCCCGCAATATGTGCAGCCGGCGCAGCAGCAGTATGTGCAGCCCGCCGCTCCCGTGCAGCAGCCTGCGGCGTATCAGCAGCCTGCGCCGGTACAGCCTTACGCGCAGGCAGGCGCGCCCATCGTAGTGACGCCGCTCAAAAAGAAGAAGGGCGGGCTGATCGCGGCCATTGTCGGAGGGGTTGTGATCATCGGCGTCGCGGCGGCGCTGCTGCTGATCAACGGCGCGCCCAAGCTGCCCGAAATCAGCTATCCCTCGCTTGAAAAGCAGGAGGAACCGCAGATTTCCTTTACATCGGAGGACGTCATATTTCCGTCGCTGTACCGCTCGATTGACGCGGTAGCCACTTTTGTGGGGACCAGCGAGAATTCGGAGCGCGACGTACTGGTACAGGTGGAAATCCCCGGCTTTACACAGCCTTACGAGCAGAAAACGCGCCTGAGCAGGCAAATCACCAAGCTCAATATCCGCCCGCCGCTTTTAACGGGGGAGATCGACCTTTCCTCCGAGAAGGACGCGCAACTCAAGCTGACGGTCACGGATACAGAAAGCGGCAAGACTCTGTTGCAGGACAGCCGGCCTATCCGCATCATGAGCAAGTATGACGTTGTGTGGTGGTCCGAAGAACTACGCGACTGCAATACCGACAACATACTCTCTTTCCTAACGCCGGAATCCGAGGGCGTGCTGGAGCTCAAACGCGAGGCGGTCGATTATCTGTCGTATATTACAAACGGCTATGCGGGCTCGTTTGTAGGATATCAGGATTACGGCATTTCAGACGATCCTTCCGACAACACATGGCTGCAGGCCGTCGCGCTGCAGGGCGCCATGAGCGATATCGCGAACGTCAAATACGTCAACACCTCCTTCTCGCTTTCGAGCGGCGCGCAGCAGCGCGTGCAGCTGCCCGACGACGTAATCAAAAGCCAAAGCGGGCTGTGCGTGGAGACTGCGCTTTTGATGGCTTCGGCGCTGAAATCCGCCGGTATGCACTGCATGCTCATATTCCCGCCGGGACATGCGCAGGTAGCCGTGGAATGCTGGCCGGGCTGGGGCGAATACTTTCTTATAGAGACCACCGTGCTGCCCCTGCCGCAGGACTGGGATTGGTATAACTACGTGGTATCGTATATGACAAAGGACGAATGGCAGGGGTATATCGACGGCACAAGCTCGGATTCGCTCGGGCCCTGCTACGTGCTGGACTGCGACCTCGCGGAGGAGCTGCATATCGTACCGATGAGCAACTAATTGTCGCGGGAAATGGCTGACGCCATTTCCGCGAGACCCTTTGGGGGATTTTCGGGCAAATGGCTATGCCATTTGCCCGATTGCCGCTTCGGCGGGGTTTTCTCACGCGGCGGCACGCCCCGCTTGTTTTTTGCATGCCTTATTCTCGCTTATGCATAAGTGTATAAAGCGGTCCGAACTATGCGCAACGTCGGCCTAACGGGAGTAATTACGGATAAAAAAATCGTGCCGAGCCTTAGCCGGCACGATTTTTCGTAGGCACGAGAAGGCCACATGGGAGGAATCTTTCAGGTCTCACCGCCATGCCTGCTCAGGCTCAGCAATATGAGTCCCCCCCTACAAGGGCCCTCCCCCGGAGGGTCCTGCCAGGGGGGGACTAGGGGGGGTGGGGCAGGGAGGAAAAACATTTTTCCGAAAAACAGACGTCACGAAGACTATCTGCAGTATAATAAATTGGATACCATCGATATTGAGGATTACTATGAAAATCGCCATACTCGGCTACAGCGGCAGCGGCAAATCCACGCTTGCAAAGCGGCTCGGCATACGACTGAATATCCCCGTCCTATATCTCGACACGGTCCAGTTTGAAGCGAATTGGACGGAGCGGGACAGGGACGAGGCGCTGGGAATTGCCGCCGATTTTATGCGCCGGGAGAGCTGGATTATTGACGGAAACTATGAATCCCTTCTGCAAAAGGAACGGCTGGAGCTGGCGGACTATATCCTTTTCTTAGACTTCTCGCGGCTGAACTGCCTCTGGCGGGCATACAAACGATACCGGCAGTATCGCAATACCTGCCGCGAAAGCATTGCGCCCGGCTGCGAAGAAAAGATGGATGCGGCGTTCATATGGTGGATATTGTACAAGGGCAGAACGCCGCGTAAAATCCGGCGCTATCGGGACATCACGCGGGCATATCCGCATAAAACCATCGTACTGAAAAACCAGTGGCAGCTTGATGCGTTCCTGCAGAACCCGTTTGCCTGATAAAAGTCCTTTGCCTATCCCCTGTACCCCATCTGCCCCAGTATGCGCGCCAATGCGGCGAAGCGTTCGCCCAGACGCTCCCCTTCTTCGCTGAGCGCTTTATGGAACAGCGCCATATCCTCGTCGATGCACGGATTTTCGGTATAGACTCGCAGAGTCATGGCGTCGCCCTGCAGGCCGACGCGATCGATCTGCGGGTTTTCCTTATTGTACAGGTCCTTATAC
>JAEWWD010000029.1 GCA_023396535.1 Bacillota bacterium | reverse complement strand
ACCGCTGTGCGTTTTTACGCCGCAAGAGATGGCGGTCGCGGTGGATGCGGAATCCGGGCAGAAAGAGGTCGAGTCGTACGTCGTCGCGACGCCGGCAACCGGGAACTGTGTGAAGTTCAGAGATTTCACAGCGACTTCGCCGGGTTTATTGTCGCCAATAAGAACCTCTGCGGCATTGATCTGTACATGGGACATGCCGTCGCCTACGAACAGGAACACGTATTTGGGAGCTTTTTCTGTGGAGGCAGCGGTGTTCTGCGCGACAATGGGCGCGGCGGTGGGCTTGGCTGTCGGTGCGGCGGTTTCGGCTGCGGACGCGACGGGCGCGCTGCACCCCGCGAGCATGCCGAGCGTAAGCACGAAGCCTGCCGCTGCTGTAAGCAGATTACGTTTCATGTAATGAATCCCCCTTTTTGCATCTTGTCAGTTACAGTGTAAGTGGGTTAATTCAAATTCCGATTAAGGGTATGGCAAGAAACCATAAAATGTATGAAAAGTATAAGTAAGTCATCACAAATGCACAAAATATGGTATACTATTCAGGCAATCTCACAGATTTGGGAGGGAGAGCGATGATACTGTATTTTTCCGGCACGGGAAACAGCCGGTATGTGGCGCGGGCTATCGCGAAAATAACGGGGGATACCGTCGTATCCATGAACGGGCGTATCAAGAAGGGGGATACCGGCCCTCTCCATTCTGATCAGCCGTTTGTATTTGTAACGCCCGCATACGCCTGGCGTATACCGCGCGTCGTGCGCGAGAATATTCTCCAGACCGAATTTAACGGAAACGACCGGGCATATTTTGTCATGACCTGCGGCGATGGCGCGGGGAATGCGGCGCAATATATCAAAGAGATTTGTAAACAGAAAGCGTTCGTATTCAGGGGATTTGCGTCCGTCGTCATGCCGGAAAACTATGTCGCCATGTTCTCCGTGCCCGACAAAGCAACGGCGGGAAGAATAGTACAGATGGCGGGTCCAGGTATTCGTGAAATTGCGGATCGCATTAATAAGGGCATGCAGCTTAAGGAGCCGCGCGTATCGATAACGGGCGGGCTGCAGAGCTGGCTGTTTAACCCGGCATTCTACGCGTTTATCAATGCGAAGGGATTTCGCTTCACCAATGCCTGCATCAGCTGTGGCAAATGCGCGGAGCTATGCCCCCTGAATAACATACAAATCATCGATGGAGCGCCGCGATGGGGCGGGAACTGCACGCACTGCATGGCCTGCATCTGCGGCTGCCCGACGGAAGCGATCGAATACACAAACGCTTCCAGGGGAAAGCCCAGGTATTATTTGACGGAGGAACCGGAGTTATAAAAGACGCGGGCGATTACATGCTCCCGGAACGGTTTATTCATGGGTATATTACTACTTTAGAGGGAGCGCACTGACATGAACGCAAAAGAAATAGAAGCCTATCTCATCAGCCGCGGATTCAAGCCCGAATGGATAACGGACAGCGAGCATGGCGCTTCCTATACACAAGTGCGTCTCGGCCGGCTGGCCGTTCGGTTTGTTCAATCCTATATCGCGTGCGGCAGCGTGGGCGTTACGACGCATATTCCTGAAGAGCGGGTGGAAAAAATAGTCGATTTGCTCACCAAAGCGGCTTCGTTGCGCGCGCCCGTGTTCGTATACAGCCTGAAACCGTCGCCGCGGACGGGGCGCATGGAAGGGGATCTCCCGCGAGAAGGATATGCATATCCCATCAGCGAACTGGAGGATTACGCGGATGTGCTGGAATACAGCCCTCGCGCGATGCGCGTGGAGGAACTTACTCTGAGCGGCCGTTTGCGTTATGCACGTCTTGCAAAGGGGATGTCGGAACAGCAACTGGCGGAAGCGGTCGGTGTTCGGCCAGAGGACATACAAAATTGGGAAACGGGCGCCGCTTTGCCCGATTCATATCTGCAGCAAGTCGCGGTTATTCTGGATATGGACCCGGAGGATCTGATCAGCCGGTAGCGTATTTCCGATTTGCGGGGTTACATGGACGTTATGGTCAGGGAGTAAGTAATACATGCAGGCTCCCTGGCCCCTTTTTACGTTAAGGAAAAGATGATGCCGACAGGCGTTACTTCTTTTTCCCGGAACTGCGCCACTGCACGAATGCAAGTACGATCAAAAATGCGCCGAATGCTCTTTTCAGCCACTCCGCGCTCAGGCATGTCGCGATAAACGCGCCCCCTGTGGCGCCGACGACGCCCCATAGAAGCAGCGATAAGCCTTCTTTTACGGCAAGCCGCCCGTCCCGCCGGTGAACCCACAGCGCAAGCAGAGCGCCGGGGAGGAACACCATCATGTTGACGCCCTGCGCCGCATGCTGGTCAACGCTGAGGAGCAGCGTCAGTATGGGAATGAGCACTGTGCCGCCGCCCATTCCCATACCGGATAATATGCCCGCCGATAATCCGGCGATCATGAACCATAACCAATTCATAGCAGCAGCCGAATGCCGGCCGCCAGCATAAGCAGGCTGAACAACCTGTCGATCCATACCGTGCGCAAACGGCCCAGCAGCTTTGCGCCCAAAAAGCAGCCTGGCAGTATGCCGATCACTACGGCGGGCACGGCGTCAAAACGTAGCGCTCCGCGCAGCAGATATACGATAAGGCTGACGACCGAGAGCGGAAGCATGACCATCAGCGCCGTGGCGTGCGCCCGCTCACTTTCAAGCTTACAGATCCGTTCCAGTACAACGACGGCCAGCATGCCGCCGCCCGCTCCAAAAAGGCCGTTTGCAAGGCCCGTGCAAACCGCCGCTAAGAACAGTACGGTTTTATTGTCGCGAATATCTTTCCGCATATGCGTATCATGCACTTGACTTATAGGAACTATACCATAAATTCATAATGCAGTTGGATATAAAATGTGCTATACTACCAGCGGACGGAAACTCGGCCGTTTGCCGCGTTTTTGTCGGACAAGCTCATTCTGGAAATTTAGACCTGATCTTATTGTATGGAGAGGGTAGTATGCCCTTTTTTCTTGTTGAAAGAATAAGGGATAAGGCCCCTTCATTTTTCAGAAAGGACGGTGCCGGCTTTGCCAAAGCATACCTTCAAGGGAGGCGTCCACCCTCTGCGTGAAAAACATGAGGGCAAACTTCCCACCAAAGACGTGCCTATTCGGGAATTTACGGCGGATAAGGTCTGCATCCTGATGGGGATGCATCTGGGCGCTCCCAGCAAACCCTGTGTGCAAAAAGGAGACCATGTCCTGCTCGGCCAGGTCATCGGCGAGCCCGTTGGCTTCCTGGGGCTGCCTGTACACGCGAGCGTATCCGGCGAGGTAATCGATGTATCCGATACGCTGCAGCTCAATGGGCGTCCCATGACGACCGTAACCATTCTGAACGATCGCCGGGATGAATGGGCGGACGGCATTCAGGGCATTGGGGACGTGGAAGAAGTCGATCCCTCGCTCATAGTACCCGCCATTAAAAATGCGGGTATTTGCGGTATGGGCGGCGCGGCGTTTCCCACGCACGTCAAATTCGCTCTGCGCGAGGGACAGTACTGCGATACCATCATACTCAACGGTTCCGAGTGCGAAACCTATCTCACAGCCGATTACCGGCTGATGCTGGAAAGCTCCGGGAAAATTGTGGACGGATTGCGCGCGGCCATGCGCGCGCTCAGTGTCAGGCGCGGCGTTATCGCCATTGAGGATAACAAGCCCGAAGCCATAACCGCCATGCGGGAAGCAGCCAAAGGGCGTCAGGGCGTGGAAGTGCTTTCCCTTCCGACCAAGTACCCGCAGGGCGGTGAAAAACAGTTGATTCAGGCGGTTACCGGCCGCCAGGTCCCGCAGAAAAAGCTGCCGATAGACGTGCACGCCATCGTGCTCAACGTCGGCACGGCGGCGGCGATAGCCGATGCGATCACACAGGGGAAGCCCCTGATCTCCCGTATCACGACGGTAACCGGCTGCGTGCGGGATCCGTCCAATCTACGCCTTCGTATCGGTACGAGCTTCATCGACGCCATCAATATCTGCGACGGGTATTCGGAGGACCCGGGCAAGATCGTCGCCGGCGGCGGCATGACAGGTCTCTGCGCGCCCAGCGATACCGTAAGCATGACCAAGGCGACAAACGGCATCGTGGTTTATAACCAGGACGAGGCGAAATTCTTTGAAGAAACGCCCTGCATCCGCTGCGCGCGCTGCGTGCTCGTGTGTCCCGCGGGGCTCAGACCATATCTGCTCAAGCCGTATTGCGATGAGGGAGATTACGATCACGCGCAGGAACTCAACGTACAGGATTGCATCGTGTGCGGTTCCTGTTCGTATATTTGCCCTGCGCGGCTGCAGCTTGCGGCATCGTTCAAGAACGCCAAGGACATGATTGCCCTGGCGGCAAAGAGGGGGTAAGGCGATATGAATTTGCATGTTTCCAGCGCGCCGCATATCCGCAGCGCAGACAATACGACGAGCCTGATGCGGGATGTGCTCATCGCGTTGCTGCCCACGACAATCGCCGGCGTATATTACTTTGGGTTGCAGGCGGCTGTTCTGCTGGTAGTCAGCGTGGTTTCCGCAGTTCTTGCGGAATTTGCCTGGCAGAGCGTTACCGGGCAGCCGGTGCGCATCACCGATCTTTCCGCTGCCGTAACCGGCCTTCTGCTTGGCCTGAACCTGCCCGCTTCCGCGCCGTGGTGGCTGGCGATGATCGGCAGCTTCTTTGCCGTCATATTCGTCAAGCAATTGTTCGGCGGCTTGGGCCATAACTTCATGAATCCCGCCCTGGCGGCGCGTGCCGTGCTGCTCGCGTCCTGGCCTGTGCACATGACGGCGTGGACGCTACCCACCTATTTCCAGCCGGTGGACGCCGTTTCTTCGGCAACTCCGCTGGCCGGCGTGCAGGCGGGCGGCGTCATGGATCTGTTTTTGGGCAATATTCCCGGCTGCATTGGTGAGGTCTGCAAGGCCGCCATACTGCTGGGCTTCCTGTACCTGGTCATTCGCGGCACCATTATCGGCCATGTGCCCGTTATATTCCTGGCTGTGACGGCGCTGTTTTCCTGGGCGCTCGGCACGCAGGGCGCGTTTACGTTCGACGGCGATCCGCTTGCAGCTATTCTGAGTGGCGGCGTTATGTTCGGCGCCGTGTTCATGGCGACGGATTACGCCACCAGCCCCATGACCGTGAGCGGGCAGGCAATTTTCGCGGCAGGCTGCGGCCTCATCGTATCCGTCATCCGCGCTTACGGTGCGTATCCTGAGGGCG
>JAEWWD010000026.1 GCA_023396535.1 Bacillota bacterium | reverse complement strand
GGTGATACCGTGGAAGTCATCATCACCGTAAGCGGCAGGGGCATGGCGATCGCGCAAGGTTCTTTCACTTATGATCCTGCCGTGCTGACCTACGCTGAAAGCGAGGGAGGCGCGTCCGATGGGTTTTTAAACCTGGTGTCCGCCCAAAAGGGCGGTTCCGATACCCTGACCGCGCGCCTACGCTTCACGGCGGCGGGCGCAGGCAGCACGCAAATAGAAGCTTCCATTGAAAAGGTGCTCGGTTATGACGGCAACGAGCAAGAAGGCACAAAAGCCAGCGTATCCGTTTCGGTATCCGCGCCCGCGCCCACGCCCGTGCCCACGCCGCTGAACTATGCTGCCGAGGGCGTCCTTGCGCAAAAAGTAAAGAATGCGTCCCAAAGCATGTATATCTGGCGCTCTCTTGAGAACGTGACGGTACCTTCGGGCTATTCCGTAACCACGCTTATCTACCATGGGGAAACGGTGGCCGCGGCCAAAGTGGAAGACAGCGACGTGCCAACCTTACTATATCTTTCAAATGCGGTGGGCGATGTAGGCGGTTACTATATTTTTAATGCGGCAGAGGATACATTGTACCCTTATCAGACGGTATCCTCTGTGTCCAAATCCTACATCCTGCTTGAGCCGGACGGCAGTGTGGTGCTGCCGGAAGGGTTCGAGGACACGACTCTGATGATCGGCGAAAAAGAGTACGCGGCGTGGAAATCCCAGGATGCGCAGGGCGAAGTTTACTTGCTGTATGCGCGCAATCCTGACGGCGAAGTAGGCTATTATGTATACAACGCCGAGGATGAATCCCTTCAGCGCTACGCCGTAATGCCAGCGCGCCCCGTGCAGCCTTCGCTGCCTCCCGAGATACAAATGACCCCCGCGCCGGAGCAGGCTGCGGCCAGCCCGGAGCAGGCGAATGAAATCACTCTTAGCCGCACGGCATTTTACTTGTTGTGCGGCGGCGGCGCGTTGCTTTTAATCGCCGTCGTAGCGCTGCACACCGCCCGCTTCTCCGAAAAGAAACGTCGCAGGGCCGTGCGGGAGCATACCCATAATCGAGACGCCGGACAATAACATCTCTGTCTTTTGACGAGCGACCGGTCATCATGGCTGTCAGACCGGTACTTTTTTACATGTTAATTTCGATAGATCAAACATTCCTGCAATTAAATAATCGCATCCGTTTTCGCATCTGTGACGATTAAACAAAGGCAAAGGATGCAAAAGGCTCCGCATTTTCGATTTATGTAGGTATATTCAAAAGAATAAGCCGTCGCTTTCATTCGCTGCCCCGCTTTGATACAATTCAGATACAAGCGCCGTGTACGCTCTATACAGACAGGCGCGGGAGGCGGGCAATATGCCGCATGTTTATAGGGTACTGATCGTAGAGGATGAAAAACCGATTTCAAAGCTAATCGAACTGAATTTGAGCGCCGCCGGGTATGCCTGCACCGCCGTGTACGACGGCAGTACCGCGGCGGATATTCTACTTGACCGGCGGTTTGATTTGATACTGCTTGACGTAATGCTGCCCGAGGCGGACGGCTTTGAGTTGATGGAATTTATCCGCCCGCTTGGCATTCCCGTGATATTTCTTACTGCGCGGGCGGACGTCGCGGATCGCGTCAAAGGCTTGCGGTTGGGGGCTGACGATTACATCGCGAAGCCCTTCGCCGTGGCGGAGCTGCTCGCTCGCGTGGACGTGGTGCTTCGCAGGTACTATAAGGCCAACGAGAGCCTTTTTGTCTGCGGCGTTGAAATTCGCACGGCCACGCGCGCCGCGTTCCGGGACGGAAGCCCGATCGAGCTGACCCCCAAGGAATACGAGCTGATGATGCTGTTTGTGCAGAACAAAAACGTAGCGCTGTATCGGGATGTCATATTTGAGCGGGTGTGGCAGTCCGACTATTTGGGGGATAGCCGCACGGTGGATATTCACGTGCAGCGCGTGCGCAAAAAACTCGGCTGGGAGGACGTGCTCAAAACCGTATACAAAGTGGGTTATCGCCTGGAGGAAAAGGCATGAAATTTGCGTGGAAGGTATTTCTCTCCGTCATGCTGGTTGTGGTGTTCGCCGTTTGCGCAGCTTCCTATGCGCTGATTGAGTCCGCCTTCTCTACAGCACTTGAACAGGAAAAACAAAAGTCGTTGGATCGCATCCGCATGCTCGCCGTGGTGGTGGAGAATATGGCTGCGGAATATTCGTTCACTTCCGACGAAGCCATGCTTGCATCCGTCATGCAATCCGCCGCCACGGGAGATTTTGAATCCGCCGTGCTGTACCGGCCGGACGGCGGCAGGCTCTATCCGGCGGGGGGCGCGCTGGACGCAGAACTTCTTGCCGGTACAAAAACGGGCCTGAGCTATAAAATCGAAAAATCTGCGGGGGATCAGGATTACGACATGCAGATGGCTATCCCGGTGCAGCTCGGCGTGAAAACCGGCATACTCACACTTACGGCGGACGTGTCCGCGCCGTTCATGCTTTCCGCCGATATGCTCAGAACCGCCAACCTTCTCACGCTAGCCGCGGTTACGGCTTCAGGAACGCTAATGCTGCTGATTTCTTATTTTCTGACCCGCCCCATCCGAATGCTTTCCGCCGCGACGCGGGCGTTTGCAGAGGGCGATTATGAACGGCGCGCAACTGTCTCTTCGCATGATGAGGTGGGAGAGCTGACGCGAGATTTCAACCGCATGGCCGACTCGCTGCAGGCGCACATGACAACGCTGGAAACAGAGGCCCGGCGGCGGGAGGATTTTGTGACCAGCTTCGCGCATGAGCTCAAGACTCCGCTCACTTCCATCATCGGCTACGCGGATATGCTGCGCGCGCGGCAAATGGAAGAAGAGCAGCGCTTTGACTGCGCGAACATCATCTATAGCGAGGGCAGGCGATTGGAGCGGCTTTCCCTCAAGCTCCTTGAGCTGATGGTGCTCAACCGTCAGGAGTTCCCGCAGCGGGAACTTAACACGGCACAGCTGCAGCGGCGGCTGGAGACCGCGGCCGCCGGGCTGTGCGAAAAATATGGCATAACGCTTCGCTTTGCGTTATACAATGCAACCCTTCATGTGGAGCCAGATTTGTTGCAGACGATGCTGTTGAACCTCATCGACAACGCGGCAAAAGCGAGCAGGCCTTCTCAGGAGATTCGCGCCAATGGAATATGCCGCGCGGATGGCTATGAAATCGAAATCCGGGACGAGGGCGTGGGCATCCAGCAAAGCGAGATTTCCCGCATCACCGAGGCGTTCTACATGGTGGATAAATCACGCTCCCGCGCGCAGAACGGCGCGGGGCTAGGGCTGGCGCTCGCTGCGTCCATCGCCAGGGTGCATGGCACAGAGCTTCGCTTTTCCAGCGAGCCGGGCAAGGGGACGGCCGTATCCGTGCTGCTCCCCTATGGAAAGGAGGATGCGGATGAAGCGTAAGCTGCCGATTATCCCGGCGTCGCTCATACTGGCGGCCGCCGCTCTCCTGATGCTGACACTGCCCCGGCTGCTGCACGTAAACAATATTGAAAACGCCATTAGCGGAGTAACGGTGGAGCCAATGGACACGCTTCCCGCGCAACTGACGCCCGTTCCGGTTTCCGATGAGGAGCGCACCGAGGAGGCGATTGTATGGCTCAACCGCGCCGATGAATCGGCCGAGTTTGCGCGGCGGCGCGAGGACGTATTGCCTGACCCGGAAGAACTGACTCAGGAACAGGCGTGGAAGCGCCTGCGTGAACAATGGGATGCGCTTGCGCAATGGGGGCTTTCCCTTCCCGCCGGGGAGGATACGTCGTTGTATTTTCGTATGGTGCATGGCGTAACGCAGGACTATCAGGGCTATTATGCGCTCACTGCGGGCAAGGGTGCGGACACCGTTACCTGCACGGTTTCCGCCTCGACCGGCACGCTGCTCGAATGCGGATGGACAACGCCGCCTTTCCCCCTGCCCGCGCTCGCGGAGACGTTCGCGAAACTGTGGAAAATAGATAACGGAGCCGTTCTCAGGCATTCTAATCTCAGCTCGATCGACTGGGAATACTGCGTTTACGGAAACGGCGGCTCGCATTACGTTTATGCTTCCAGCGCGGCTGCCTTCGGCTGTAGCGTCAGCCTTAAACCGGGGACGGGGGAGCGGGCATGAAGAAGCTGATCTTTTGTATCACTGTTCTGGTGCTTGCGCTGGGGCTGGCGGGTTGCGCGGGACAGCCCGCTTTAACGCCGTCTTCTTTATCAGGCGCTCCTGAAGAAACAGGCGGCGAAGAGACAGGCGGCATCGAATGGGAAATTGCACAACCGACGCCCGCGCCCTTACCCACCATTGACCCGGCGCTGCTCGCCCGGCCGCAGGAAGAGGGCTATGCGGAAATCGATATCGACAAGGCCGACCAATATCGGGATTTCGTGCTGGAGGAACGGATTACGGATCAATACGGCTCGTCCACATTTTTTCGGTTGGTGGACGGCAAATACGTACAGCTTGGTTCGCTGGATGGGTATGTGACGCAGATGCTGGGCAAACCCGGCATTTTGCTCGACGGCTTAGGGTATCTTTATGAGGAAGCCCATTCCGTACATCTGGGCTGGGCCCGAATAGGACGCATACATGAAGTGAGGGATATGCGTCTGGTGGAACTGCCCCCGATCAGCCACGTGTACTATCCGGTAGAGGAACACAAATTTGATGTGCTCCAGCCGATATCCATCTATTGGACGGGGCGTACTACGCAGGAATTGAAGGCCATGTCGCCGGAGGACTATACGCCCTTCGACTGGCCGGTGATCGGCGGGGACGGATATTATAAGCATATGCCAATTGGGAAGGGCGATACCGTAACCGTGTTCGGCACCGACGAGCGCGGCAACGTGCTGCTCGATTACAGGGGCAAAGCGTATCTGCTGCCCATGGCAACCGAAACGCAGACGGATGTATGGGGCGATCTGCTCGAAAATCTGCGCTTCTTTAACGAGTATTTTTACAACGAACAAGTGGACGGATATTACTACGCCAGTTGATGCGGGCGTACGGGGTGAAATATATGAAAAAAAGAGCGCTCCGGACTGTGTTTGCCGTTTTTGCGGCCACTGCTGTTCTGTGGGGTATTTTCCTCTTGCTGTCCTGCCTGCGCGAGCGGGCTCTCGCAAGGGAGGTGGGCGCTGTCATGGTGGAACCCATCGCCGCGTCCGCGCTGCCCAGAGAAACGGGCAGCGACGACTGGTTTGTGGGCGACTGGCTTGGCGTCTATACGTTTTATCCCGATGTTGCGGGTACATTCTCGGATTTTGGCTCGGCGCTGTTAAGAAATGAAGGAAACATGACCTTGCTGCGGGTGTGTCGCACGGCTGACGGTTACAGTGCATCGATCGGCGGCTCCACATGGAAGGTAATCGCCCACGATATGGAGAGCTTTTCCATGGTCTGCACAGCACAGCAGCGTGCGGTCGGCTTTGATGCTTACCCGAAGGAGGATCAGTTCTTTTTTGACAATGACGCAACTCAGGCGACATTTACATTTCGCGGGGATATCAAAAGCGCCGACCCGTCTGCGCACGTACCGGAAACCAACATTCTGTATGGGGAGGTCACAATGCCGCAAATAGAGACGACGGGCGTCTTTTTGCTCTCCTTTCTGCCCCCTGCCGGTGAGCGCGACGAAAGCAGCGGCATATACCCCTGCTGGTACGGCGGATATGCCGATATGGACGGCGAATTCATGGGTATGGCGCTGCTTGGGGAAAACAGCCGAAACAGGCGCTTCTTTGGCCAGCTTCTGAAAACGCCGGATGGGCATGCGGCGATAGCTGCAGTGGAGGATGGTTACAACATGGGCGGCAACCGGTATGGCAAGCGCGATATGCGAATGGAGGATATCACCTGGCTGACGCTCGCGGATCCGGCTACGCAGGCTTACTGGCCCACGTTCCGGCGATATGACCCTGCCAATCCGCAGTTCTGGGGTGATTCGAGCCAGACCCATGGGCCGTACTATGAGCTTACCTATATCCCGCAATTGCAGGAGGAGATCCGGCGGCTTGAAGCGGGGTCACAGAATATATGGACGCAAAACGGCATACTCGTGCGCAAAGCGCTGCTGTACTGCGCAAAAATGGCGCCCGGATATTCCGGTATATTTGATATCCAGCAGGTTATGCAAAAAAAAGAGTTTCTGCCTGTGGTTTCGCTTGCCGGTATTTACCCCGGCGATACGCTGGAGGATGCGAAAAAGCTGTATGAGTTGCGCGTAATACACGAAGAGGAGGCGCAGCAGGCGGGACTGTACGGCGTATACGATACAACGGGCATTACCTATTACACGGACGGCAAAGGGCTGGTACTCAACGTGATCCCGGACGGGCGCATCACACGGGTATCCGTCTATCAGGCGGGATATGAGACGCCTGACGGCAGGCAGGCGGGCGCGTCTTACGATAGCAGCCGCGATCTGCTCAAAGGGCAGGAAGCGACAATAGAGTTTGGATATTGGGGCGCAGATATCGAGTCAGGCGTAATTTCGCGCATTGAGATGAACATAATTCTCGACCGGGTTTGGAGTGAAACCCTGTTCGATATCGACGGGGACGGAGAGAAGGAGAGGCTCACGCTTTCAGGCCGCTGTTCGGGAAACTACCTCGAGCAGGGTACCGTGCATGGCGACTACGAGGCCGGTACGGTGGAGCTGGACGATTACGGCACCGTGCCGCTGCTTTCCATATACAAGGGGGAAACTCTCGTAGAGAAGGTTCCGCTGCGCATGTATACGTATTATCTGCTCCCGTTTTTTCCCGAGATCATACAGAAAAAGTACGGCGATCTTGTGATCTGCAGCCCCACCGGTGGTTCGGGCGGAGACGCCTACTATACGCTCAAAAATTCCGGCGGGGACTGGAGGCTTACGTATCTGGGAATCAAATAGCCGGTACAAGCTGGCTTATTAATGGAAATGCACAGCCCTCCGGGGATGCGCCCCGGAGGGCTGTGTGCTGCGATATGTATGGGAAGGGAAGCATTTAAAGCACGCCGATGGCGCGAAGGCTTCCCAGGGCTTAGTTATCATATTGGAAAAACCTTTGTATCCGGGAATATTCCGAAACATCCACAAACGGCGCGTTGTTCTGCCATTCCCAGTCGGTCCAAACGGCCACGCCCGCGGTTTCTGTGGCATCCGCCTTTCCCGCTTTGTAGTATCTGGCCAAAAGCACGCAGGCAGCGTTCTTTTGATAGATCTGCCGGGATAACTCCAGTGTGTATCTGTTGCCCTTGCTGTCGTAGTATTCGCTTACGAACTGCAATCCTTGGATAAGGTCGGTATTGCACACGACGCTTTCATAGACCGTATGTCCGTTTGCCCTGCCCACAGGGATTTTAAGCAGATAGCTCGCATACCCGTCAAGATACATCGCTTCCACAGCGGACTCTCCCTGAGCAAGAGGATAGGCATAGACCGCATCCTGCCTCCATCGATCGCCTTCATCGCCCAGCACGTATACAAAGGTCGCACCCCGTCGTTCTCCCTCCCGATCGTAACGTAGGTGCAAAAGTGCGATGCGCTCCTTGCAGCTATCCATATCCAGCGTGCAGGAAACGTTCGATATCCCGTTCAGTAAGCTGCCCTTCAAAACGCCCTCCGTGATGCCGCCGTTGCCATATTTCCAAAAGTCATACGAAGAGAGCAGCCGCCCCATTTCTTCAAATTTGCCGGTTTTCACTGCATTCAGGCTTTCGCAGAACCAATGGAGCCGCTCCTCGGATAATGCCCCGCCCATAAGCTCCAGCTTTTCGGTCTGGAAGTCTGCCATGGGCAACACCATGCGGTCCTCCGCCACGGGAGAGGAATCCGGGGAGTATTTGCGCAGTTCGTCAATATACGCGATTCGTCGCTCTGCCCAATCCCGCACGTATTCGGTGGGGCTGAGCGCGGCTTGCAAATATAGCGGGAGAAGCGCGTCATACGCGGCGTAGAACATGCCTTGCAGGGCGTCATAATACACCCGATACTCGCAGGTATACGTCTCGTCTTCAGCGCCATCGGTGAACGAAAAGGAGTGGCTTTCCTTTGCCGGCAGATAAAAATCCCCCTCATTCCCGACTTGAATAGCCTCATGCGATACCGCGGTTTCCCATGTCTCATCTTCTAAGTTGTCCGGAAGCCAGTCTGCCTCGTATCCATCCGTGGTATAGGCGTACACGCGCAGGCCGGTGTCTGTGTCATACCATTGCTGCGCATAATCTCCGTCCCACACGAGGTAGATCTTCCTCCCGATAGTTTGAAATGTAAATCCGGGCGATTCTAAATAAGGATCCCCGTTCAGCGTGACGACGCTTTCCATTGCGTAAACGCCTCCGCTATTTTTTTGAAACACCAGCACATAGCGGGTTACATCCTGATGCTCGCCCGTCCGTAACACGATGTATGCCATGCCGTTCTCTTCGTCGTAACACGGCATGCTGATATCGAATTCGGTGTCGTAGCCGTCATGTCTTACAAGGTCAAACATCCGTACGTCGTTGATGCAGGCGTCCTGCAGATGCCACCAGAACGCCTCAAGCACAGCCGCGAGGCTCTTCCAGTTTTTTTGCCGCAGCGTAATCGCAAGCATGTTCAGTTCCTGCGGTCCGGCGTACGCCGGGCCGTCCACGACGCCATAACTGCCTTCGGGCTCGAAGTATTTGCGGTTTTCGATTGGAACTGGGCTTGCTGCCTGTTCCTGTGCCGCATAAGACGGCGGCGACTGCCGCGCGGGTTCCAGCGTAACGGACGGGCCGGATTTCGTTTGCGCCGCCGTATCGGGGGCTGCAGCGCAGCCTGAAAGCAGAAACATCGCGGCAAGCAGGAAACATACCGCTTTTCTCATAAGCAAACCCCTCCAATTTTTGTTCTTGAAGGGTAGCATAGCGC
>JAEWWD010000018.1 GCA_023396535.1 Bacillota bacterium | reverse complement strand
AGGGAATTGTAGCCGACCGCGCGCATCTGGTACCCAAGAGGCGACTTCCAGAGCAGGAAATATACCACGAATACCGATGCCGCCGCTATGATGACGCCGGTATGCATGCGTGTCCCCTTGATGAGGTACCCAAGCCAAGCGGATTGGGACAACAGCGGCGACTGCGGGTAATACCCGGGCGGTTCGCGCATGGGCCCATCCACGAGATAAGCGACAAAGAACAAAGCGATGTAGTTGAGCATGATGGTGTTGATAACCTCGGATACGCCAAGCCTGGCTTTCAGGTACCCCGCTATGCCAGCCCAGGCGCCGCCCGCCAGCATGGCCAGCAGCAGCGCGAGAGGAATCAGCAGATAGCCGGGCAGCCCGCCGAAATACACGCCCGCTACGGTCGCCATCAACCCGCCCATTATGATCTGGCCTTCCGCACCGATAGAAGTAAGCCCTGTCCTATAACAGATGGTCAGCCCCAGGCCGGCGAGCAGCAGGGGCACCGCCTTGATGCAGGTTTCCGCAATGCTGTTAACCGTGCCGAAAGCGCCCTTGAACATGCTCTCAAAGGCCACGGCGGGGCTTTTGCCCGACAGCACGATGATAACCGCCGTAACCGCGAGCGCTATGAGCAACGCTAATATGGAGCCAATGGATTTTTCCAGCAGGGAGGATTGCCTGGACTTACGCTTGATTTCAAGCGAGGTGCCTCCAATTCTAACTGTCATGCGCTTTCACCCGCCTTTTCCTGCTGTTTTGTGCCGCCCATCATGAGACCAATCTGCGCGAAACCGATTTCTCCGGGAATAAACTCGCCCATGATCTGCCCCTCGTTGAGCACCAGCACGCGGTCGCATACGGCGAGAATTTCATCGAGGTCCGCGGAAATAAACAGCACGCCCGCGCCCTGTTCCTTGGCTTCCAGAAGCTTATAATGCACAAACTGGCTTGCCCCGACGTCCAGCCCGCGCGTGGGCTGCATGGCGAGTATCAGCCTGGGCTGCCTTGAAAACTCGCGCGCGATGACGATCTTCTGCTGGTTGCCGCCGGAAAACGCGCGCGCCGGGGAATCCGGATCGCGAGGGCGGACGTCGTATTCTTCCACCAGCCGCTCGCCGGCCTCCCGCACCGCCTTCGCGCTGAATATCCCCTTATGCGTGTAGGGGTCCCGATCATAACAGCTCAATATAAGATTTTCACTGACACAGAAATCCATCACCAGCCCCTGCGTCATCCTGTCCTCCGGGATATGCGCGAAGCCCCGCTCGATGCGCTTGCGGGTGGAAAGATTGGTGATATCCTCCGATTGATAGCATATTGCGCCGCTGTCCACGTCCCTCAGGCCCATCACAAGCTCAGAAAGCTCCAATTGGCCGTTGCCGTCCACGCCCGCCACGCCGACTATCTCGCCCTCACGAATAGCGAAGCTGACATGCTTGAGGGAGCTCGCGTGCTGGTTGCCCTTGGCGCAGACATCCTTGAGCTCCAGTATATGGTTCGCCGTTTTGACCGGCGTTTTATCGTAATCGAATGTTACCTTGCGGCCGACCATCATGGCGGCGAGATCCTCCTGCGTGACGTCGCAGGCCTTCACGGTATCCACAAACCGTCCGTTGCGCAGTACCGTCACACGGCCGCAAATGCGTTTGACTTCCCACAGCTTATGGGAGATGAGTATGATGGATTTTCCCTGCTGCGTAAACTGCTGCAGTATTACGAAGAGCTCCTCCACCTCCTGCGGCGTCAGCACGGCGGTGGGCTCGTCGAGTATCAGTATATTCGCCCCGCGATAAAGCGCTTTGACCAGTTCCACGCGCTGTTGCGCGCCTACGGAAAGATCCGCCACCTTTGTATCCAGTTCCAGCCTGAAGTGATAGGTATCGCACAGCTCCTGAACCTTGCGCCTCTCTTTGGCGAGATCCATGCGGCTGAGTTTACATTCCTGGCCCAATACGATGTTTTCCAGCACCGTCATGGGCGGTACCAGCATGAAATGCTGGTGCACCATGCCGATGCCCCGCGCGATGGCATCCTTGGGCGAAGCCGGACAATAGCTTTGCCCGAAAACACGCATCGTACCGGCATCCTGTTCATGGATGCCGTAAAGAATATTCATCAGCGTAGTTTTACCCGCGCCATTCTCGCCGAGCAGCGCGTGCACCTCGCCGCGCTCCAGCTCAAAATGCACCCCATCGTTTGCAAGCACTTTATGAAAGCGCTTGACGATTCCCTCCATTTGAAGAACTACTTCGCCCATAACGCCACCTTCCTTGGAAAACCGGCGGAGAAGGATACGCCTTCTCCGCCAGCGAATACCGGTTTATTTTTCAAACGTGGATTTGGGCAGTATGCCCTGTTCTTTCAGGGAGCCGTCGAGAATGCCGGCAACGACCGCGTCGATCTTCGCTTTGGCGCCCTCGGGCAGATCGGCGTCATGGCCGTGGAAATCGCTCAGATAGATCGCGCCTTCCTTCATGCCGAAGAGGTTGAGAGACGGGGTCATTGTGCCGTCCAAGCCTGCCTGCACGATGGCCTTGATGAGCAGCTGGTTGCTCTGCACGGCGGACACCATGATGGTATCCTGCGCAACCGCATTCTGATCGCTGATGTAGCCGATGTGCCTGATGCCCTTTTCCTTGGCCGCCTCTATGACGCCCAGG
>JAEWWD010000012.1 GCA_023396535.1 Bacillota bacterium | reverse complement strand
TCATTGTGCAGCGGGCGTTCGCGCAACGTGTATTCCCGGAGGACCTCCTCGAGCGCGGGATGTCCGCGCGTATGCTCCTTTAGGCCGTTCACCGGGGAAATATAGGTGCGGCGCGGGATACGGCTGTCCGCTTCCTCCTGTGCGCAGGGCGGCTCGAAAAAGCTTTCGGCATAGGCGGCGGCGATGGCTTCGAGCCGCTTTCGCTGCGCTTGCGCCGCCGCGTCGGCCGCCAGCGCGTCGGGCACAAGCCAGAAGGCGTCCTGCGCGCAAGCCGTGTAGAAACAAAGAAGGCGTTTTGCCATGCGCGCGCGGTTCGCGCCGGAAGAGTCTGAGACCAGCGCCGCAAGGCGGCGGGCGAACTCCGCCGCCGAAAATGCCGTTGCCTCACAAAGCTCGTCCTCCCGCATGGCGCAGAGCAAATAGCCGTATGCGGCGGCGAGCGCAGCGGATTTCTTTAAAATGCGCGGGCTGATGCGCTCAATCGTATCGCCGCTCGTATGGTAGAAGCGGTCCGGCCATTGCCCGAGCATGGGGCACGGTATGCCGACGGTGGGATCCTGCAGGATGAAATGGTCGCTGCCGCCCGTAAAGCCGCACTGCGCGGCAAGAAACGTGGGGATGCGCGCATAGGGGGCAAATCCGGCAAGCTCCTTTTGCAGTTCGTCAAGGAGCAGCTTGGCAAGGTCGCCGCACAGTCCGGGGCTTGCCAGGGACAGGCCGCTTAGCGTCAGCGGGCCGTATCCCTGCATTTGGTCGCCGCCCACCATGTCGAGATTGAGCGCGGCGCGCACATGAGAAAAACGCTCCATGCGGGAAAGGTGCGCGTAGACGCCGGTGAATTCCGGTACGAGCAAAACTTTGAGCGAGTGGTGAAGCGGCGCGATAACGCCCGCATCGATCAGCGCCTTCAATGCGCGCAGGGCTTCCATGACAGCGGCCACGCCGCTCGCGTTGTCGTTGGCGCTGGGCTGGGGATGGCAAAGGTGGGCGATCAGCCATATTTCCTCGCCGCTTGTGCCGAGCAATTCCGCGATTACGTTTTCAAAATAACCGTCCTGCATGTGCGCGTCCACCCGGCAGACGGCCTGCGGCCAACGCCTGTCTGAACGGCCGGCGGCATAATCGCGCTCCGTTCTTTCGCAAAGCGCATGGAGACTGTCGCCCTGGCGCGGTGTGAGCACAAAGCCGAACGGGGCGGAAGCTTCGGGCTTCGTCCACCAAAACGTGGTGTATTTGCGCACGTCGTACATATCCTCCCGGGTCCTCGCGCCGGGCGTTTCCGCCACATAGTCCGAAAGGAAGCCCGCCGCTCCCTTTTCTTGCACGGCCCACAGATAGGCGTTGAAGTCCTCGCGAATAAAAACCAGCTTTCCCTCGAGGTCAATATCCTCGTAAGCCTCCTGCGCGCTGCCACGCGCGAGCGGCACGATGTCAAGCGGCGTGTCGCCCAAGTGGGAAAAGCTCTTTTGCATGACGCAAATCGGGCTTTTCGCATAGTCGCACAGCTCTTCCTCATGCGGAAAAACGAGCTTCAGCCAGGCTTCTCCGCAATTCCATTCGGGGAACGCGTCCGCGTTAAGATACCGTTTGCCAAAGGCGGAAGGATATGCGTCAATGCGCGCTGCGATCCCAAAGCCGAGGAAACGCTCGAGAAGCGCCTGCGCGGCGTTGCGATACCCCTCGGAAGCCTGCAGCCGGTGGTAGCCGGTGACGAGGCGGATGGTCTCCATCATGGAATCGGCACAGATTGCGCGTTCGATTTGATGCAGAGTGTCGGCGATCATAGGCTTGTTTTACCTTCCCCTAAATCGGGTGCGGGGTGCCCGCCGTCGATCAGGCCTTTTTTCCACTTTCCGAAATAGTAATAAGGCACCAGGATCGCAAGTCCCATCAGCCAGCCGATGGCGTAGCACCAATGCATATTGTCCGGCCCGAAACGGCTGGTAAGCAGGTAGGCCGAGGGGACGCGCGCCGCCCAAAGCCCGACGAGCGCCGCAAGCGTGGGCACCAGCGTCTGGCCCGCGCCGCGCAGGATGCCGATGTAGAGATACTGCAGCGTGGAGACGATGTAGAGCGGAATCACGCGCACGAGATACGCGTTTCCGGCCGCCACCACGGCCGCGTCGTCGGTAAAAAGATACATCAGCGGCGTGCGCAGCGGTATGACGATGGCGCACAGCGCCACGGAGAGCGCGGCTGAGAGCATAATGCACGTGCGCACGCCGAGCTTGACGCGATCGAGCTTCTGCGCGCCGATGTTTTGCGCCACAAAGGTCGTAATTGCGGAAGCGAGGCTGATCACGGGCATATACACGAACCCGTCCACCTTGACCGCCGCGTTATAGCCCGCGATGAATACCGAGCCAAGCCCGTTGATTAACGGCTGCATCACCAGCATACCCACGGAGTACAGCGCGTTTTGAAAGCCGACCGGAAGCCCAACACGAAGCGTCTGCGCAATGCTCTTGCGATCCAGCGTAAAGGCGAGCAGGCGGATGCGGATTTCGGGGTATTTGCGGTTGGTCAGCACAATGCTCAGAATCCAGCTGAAATATTGCGAAATTACGGTCGCCCAGGCTACGCCGGCCACGCCGAAGGGGAAGCAGACCACGGCCAAAACGGCGAGAACGATATGCAGGATGCTCGAGATGATTAAGATCACGAGCGGGGTTTTGCTGTCCCCTATGCCTTGCAGGATGCTCGCGTTGAGGTTGTAGCC
>JAEWWD010000257.1 GCA_023396535.1 Bacillota bacterium | reverse complement strand
GCCGCTTCCTATGACGAGATCAAGGCCACCATGAAGGCTGCGTCCGAGAGCAAGGAATGGGCCGGTATCATTGGTTACACCGAAGACGCTGTTGTTTCCTCGGATTTCATCACCGACCCCCGCACTTCCATATTCGACGCCGGCGCGGGCATCAGCCTGAACGAGCATTTCGTCAAGCTGGTCGCCTGGTATGACAATGAGTGGGGTTATTCCAACAAGGTCCTCGACCTCATCGTCCATATGGCGAAGGTCGACGCGAAGTAAACTCCGTTAAAATGTGATTGCACCCCTTTCCCTACCTATTGGGAAAGGGGTGCGTTTTTTGTATACATTTAATTCTGAGGTTGTGCGGATGGAGCGTCTATATTATACTGTGTTCAGGTATATTCGACCTGTATTGTAACAATTCGACAGTATACGACGGGCGGAGCATTGCATGAAAAAACAGCAAGCAGCTCAATCATCCGAGAACAAACTGTCTCCCGCCGCACAGAAGGCTTTACTGTTTTGTGCGACGCTGATCGTTTGTACGCTCATTTATGTACTCGTAGGAACGCGAATGCAAAGCCGCTCCGCCGAAACCGTTATACTTCTCACGCCCACACCCGCGCTTACCGCCGCCCCAACGCAGCCTCCTGGACTTCGGCCAGCCGTAGTGCTGGACAGGCTGGAAAACGCGGCAGTTACCGTAACAGAACTGGAGAGCGGCGCGTATGCCATATCTTCTGCAGCAGACGAAAAGCCGGATACCATGGAGCTATACCTGCAAAACGGATATGTACGCGGCTTCTCATGGACGCTTCCCTCCATCGCGGAAAAAAAGGCTGTGAATCCGAATTCCAAATTGGAACAAGAAACGCTTGCTTTGCTGAAAGACGAACGGGCAAAGCAAAACGAGCGCATCCGCGACCTGCTGCCAATGCTTCTCAGCTCCATTACGCCGGATAACTACTTTTCTCCATCCACATGCCTTGCCTGGGCTGAGCTGGCCGCCGAAACAAACGAAAAAGGAAAACCCGCGAAGGATGAACAGCAGGACGTCTCCTTCTACGTTTTCCGTGACGGGGACGGCAGGCTGACGCTGACCGCAGACCTGCAATGAACGCGCGATGGCCTGCATTCTTCTATGGCCGTCCGCTCGTTATCGCCGCAACAGGCGCCGGTCTGGGCATTGCAGCGGGATACCTGTTCATAGGACCTGCAGCGTACTGTCTCGTCGGCAGCGCATGTCTCGTTTGCTTTCTCGTGTTTCTTCTCAAGCTGCCGCGTTTACCCCTGTTCCTGTTGGCGTTCGCTGCAGGGCTTTTGCGTCTGCAACTCGCCTATCCCATACTGCCACACCCCATTGAGTCCGGCGAACTGAGCGGCCGGATTGTTCAAACACCCGTTCGCCAGACGGCAATCTGGCGTATTGTTCTGGATAACGCCTCCTGCAACGGAAATCCCATATACGGCCGCGTATTGCTGACGCTACCCGACGCACGGGAGAAATATATACCGCGCTACGGGCAAACACTGCAAACCACAGTTTCCCTCTCCCTTCCGGTCGGAGCACGCAACGAGGGCGGAATGGATAAGCGGCTCTATTACTTCACACAGGGCGTATCCTGCACGGCGTACGCGAAAGGAAGCGTATCGCTGCAGGATGGGCCTCAGGGTATTTATGGAGCTCTGCTTGCGCTGCGATCGCAATCGACAGAGCGGCTCATTGAGCTGCTTGGCAAGGAAAACGGTTCGCTCGCGGCGGGCGTGCTGCACGGTGATACGGCGCCCATACCCGACGACGTGCAGGCGGATTTCCGGGATTCCGGGCTGTCGCATCTGCTTTCCGTATCCGGCCTGCATGTTTCTCTTCTTGCGGCCGCTATCGCGTTTCTGTTGCGCCGCTGCCACGAAGGCGCACGGTTCGCGGCAATCTCGGCGTTCGTGCTGTTTTACAGCGCATTTACGGCATTCTCCGCGCCCGCCGTGCGCGCGGGGCTGATGGCAATCACGCTGCAGCTTTCTCGATTGCTGTCAAGAAGGGACGATCCTCTCTCCTCATTGCCGCTTGCATTTCTCCTGATACTATCCGTCTCCCCCTTCTCCCTGTTTTCCGCAGGATTCCAGCTTTCCTTCTCTGCCATGCTTGGCATTTATCTGCTTATGCCCTCACTTACTGCTGCCTTCAAGCGCTTGCCATCCCCTATCAGCGAACCCGTCGCGCTTAGCCTGAGTGCAAGCGCCGCCACGCTGCCCGCCACCGCCGCGCATTTTCACCGCATGCCGCTTCTCGCGGTATTCGCAAACCTATTGGTAACGCCCCTTGCCGCTCTGTCGCTGCTGCCTTCGGGTATCGCCCTGCTGCTGTATCCGCTGTGGCCAGGGCTTGCGCGCTTCGTCGCACAGATTGCCGGCGTCACGCTCGCATTGATACGTTCGGTCGCATTTATAGCGGCGCAACCCGGCGTATGGAACGTAACGTCGCCCACCTTTGGCGCGGCCATGCTATATTTTGCAACTATGGCGTTCACTTCCCCTTATTGCAGAGCAAGCAAGCACATCAAAGGCATGCTGGTCAGCGTCAGCGCCGCGCTGTGCCTGCTGCTGTGGATGCTCCCGGCAATGCTGCGTCCCGCCTCGTATATAGCGGTACTGGACGTACCTCGCGGGTATGCCGCGCATATCCACACGCCGGAAAAAGATTTGCTTGTCGGCACATCCAATGCGCTTAACAGCAAGGATATGCGCGACTATCTGAACGCAAACGGCATACGCGCGTATGAAGCGACGATCGGCGACGCGAAGGGCGCCGAACTGGAGATCGGTTCGCATCGTCTGTATGTGAAATCCGGAGCCGTCGAAACGGGATCAATCCGTTATGAGGCTAATCTGAATGGACAGATACGGTTCTATGATAATCATGGCGATCTGCGCGTTGAGGCTTATGCCGACAACGATCGATATGCTATACTGATGGAAGAACCACGCCCGAATTGAAACCTGGAGGGAGTATGGATCACACCCGATTTTTTGAACTCCTGAAATCCGGCGAAATCTCCGGTTTTTATCTGTTTCACGGTGAAGAGGAGTATGTAAAACAAAGCGCGCTTTCTCAGTTGATAGAGCGCATAGATCCCGTATCGCGCGACATGAACGTGCAGGAATTTGAAAAACCCAATGCAGACGCCGTACAGCTTGCCTGCGAGACACTGCCCTTTTTCGCAGAGACAAGGCTGGTCGTCTGCAGGGAGATCGCCGACAGCGTCGCGAAACAGCTCATCGCCTACGCGCCGACAATGCCGCCGACCACCACGCTCGTACTCTATATGCGCGGCAAGTGCGGCGCCTCGCTATTGCAGGCGGCAAAGGACCTGAAACGGGACGTGGCATTTGACCGGCTGACCCAGCAGGATGCGACGCGCTTTGTGCTGCAGCGCCTTCGCAAGCGCGGCGCGCAAATCGATCAGGATACCGCCCGCATGCTGGTGGAAATGGTGGGCGTGGAGGTGCACGCCCTGCTCAACGAGCTGAACAAGGCGGCGGATTATGCCGGGACAGGGCCTATTACGCCTGAAACGCTGCGCGCCTGCGTAACACCCAACCCGGAGTTCAAACGTTACCAGATGTTGGACGATCTTCTCGCGGGAAAGCAGATGCCCGCGTTGCGCGCACTGCGCCGCATGCTGCGGGACGGCTCTGAAACGCCTTTCGGGCTGGCGTATTTCCTTGCGGGGCAGTGTAAAACCATGCTGTCCGTCCGTATGCTGATGGATTCGGGCGTACGCGAGCAGGATGCCGGCAAGCGTCTGGGGCTGTACAGCGGCCAGGCACGGTCCGCAGCGGCGGGCGCGAAACGGCTTACGGCGGAACAACTGCGCAGTGCCGTGCTTGCGTTCAGCTCGATAGATTATTTACAGGTCACCGGGAAAGCCCCGGCGGACCGCATGCTGGAAATGGCCGTGCTGCAGTATTTCTGCGGCGGTACGGATAAACGTCGCGCGGCCAAATGATCGCTCTACCCAAATATGTAGTACAACGCGCCCGGCGCTAAAATATGCAGCGCTATGAGAGCGGCAACGACCAAAGCCATCCCTTTGTGCCATTTGAAAAGGGACGGCTTTTTCTTTTTATAGAATGCAAGGCCCAGTGATCCGGTCACAAGAAGTACAAGAAATACAAGACTTCCCGTATGCGGCCGCAGCGCGCCTAATGCCAGATAGCCGTGAACCGCCGCCGATATGAGCAATAGCGCCGCAAGCGGCTTATGTATTGCGCGCAGCAGTTTCAAAAGCTTCATAAACCCCGCGCTTCGGATATGCAGTGCCCACTGGTTGACCCGCCGCAGCCAGTATGGCGAGGTTATGAGTACAAACAACGCCGCGTTGAGGTACCCAAGTATGCGATACATCCCATCATCCTCCTTTATTCGGCCAGCTTACCCACGACGGGTAACCCGGAAAGCTTGGAAACGCCGTGCGGGGATTTCGTTTTGATGATCTCCGTCAGATCCTGCCCGGCTGAATACCCGTTGTGCTCGCCGTTTTTCCATGCAGTTTTATTGGAAACGTCGTATATCACGCCGTCGACGGCGACATAGGCCGGCTGACCATCCTTGCCGTTATACTTTGCAAGTTCCTCCAGCGTCAATACCAATTGGTCTTCATCCGTACCCTGCGCAGCCTGTTTTGGCGTACAGCCGGTCAGCAGCAGCAGCACAAGCAAAAATATCAAAATAGCCTGTCCCTGTTTTTTCATGGTTTCCACTCTCCTCTGTTCCGGTTAGTTCGCTTAATCTAACCGGCTGCAATATTTATAGGCCGGAATACATGTATTTGAAACATCCCGGCCGCTTTTCGTCTCATTTTAAATGTTATCTGCGTTTGAGGTCGTTGATAATAGCACGAAGACGCTCCTGCTGCGAGGGATCCAGCAGAGGAACGAGCTTTTCCGCCATCGCATTCATACGCTGTAGATTTACATTCCCCGTATTGACTTTCTGGCGCAACTCGTCATACAGCTCACCTTCACTTTTACCCTGATATTGCTCCACGACGCGCTGCATCTGTTCAACGGAAGCCGGGTCCATGCCCTCTATTTGACGTGCAAGCTCCGGATTCTGCTTCAGACTGCGAAGATCTTTTTGTCTCATAGTCCTCTAACCTCCGTAATTACATTTCTCTGCATCATATGCGTCCTGAGGGCGCCAAGTGCACAACTGGAGAGTCTGCGCATATGATGCTATAGCCGGAGTAAAACAAGGAGGTGGCCATATGCCCAGATATGCGCCGCAATCGCTTCCCATGGGAGGCTCACGCCCGCAGGCGGTTCAGGAAACAAACGATATAGAACAGCAGCACTCCACGGAAGATGATATGGCAATACATCCTGCCGTATCGCTTGGACAGCACATCCGCCGTGAACGGGGCATGGAGGGCGTGCGCGGTTATATCGTCGCGCTCAGGGAGTATCTCCCCCCTTTGGAGTATCAGGAGGTTTGCAAAGCCATGGGCGTTCCAGCGGATTTGCAGCCGCAGCAGCGCCAGCCACCCGTACAACAGCAGCAGCCCGCGCAGGAAGCACCCCAGCCTCAGAGCAACACCAATAACCAGATGCAGATGCTGCAAATGCTGCAGATGCTGATGGCAATGCAAAACGGCGGTATGGGCGGCGGTATGGGCGGCGGTATGGGCGGACAAAACGCCATGGGAAACAGCACAGGCGGCGGCATTAATCCCATGATGCTCGCGCAGCTTGCGGGCATGAACGGCATGGGTGGCATGGGCGGTCAGGGTGGCGGCATCAACCCCATGATGCTCGCGCAGCTCCTTGGCGGCATGCAAAAATAACCCCCGTACGAATACAAACAGGTCTTTGAACCGGCTGATCCCAGACATGGCTGTTCAGAGCAGACCTGTTTTTTTCGTGCGCCGAGTCGCAAAATTTGTCGGTTGCGGTTTCCTGCCTCAGGCTTTATGATGGACAGGAACAATGATGTTTGGGGGATTTCATTCTTGAACAATCAGCAGCGCGAGGATCAATTTTGCGGAACAACAATCGGATTTGACAACGAAAAGTATCTTACCATGCAGTCGCAGCATATCCGCGAGCGCATCGAACGCTTCGGCGGAAAGCTGTATTTGGAATTCGGCGGCAAACTGTTCGACGATTATCACGCATCCCGCG
>JAEWWD010000203.1 GCA_023396535.1 Bacillota bacterium | reverse complement strand
CACACCGACTCCGACAGCGCAGGAGTTGGTAAAAGCATCTCCATCTCCTTCCCGGCAGCCCCAGAAAGCACAAACAGTATCGCCATCTCCGTCGCCAACGAATATTTTAACCCCGTCTCCGGCACCGCAGCTTGCGTTGCCGTTTTCAAAGCTTGCGCCTACTACTGCCATGTCATTTGACGAACTGGTGGGGGATAACGGCATTTATGAAGAACCCGCGGCGTATCCGCCGCCGGATACGTTCCGCATTGTGATAGACGTGCGGTATCAGGTGGTACTCGTGTATACGCGCGGCAAATCCGGCGAATACGACATCCCGGTACGCTACATGATCTGCTCTACCGGCACAACCGATACCCCTACGCCGCGAGGCACGTTTTCCTCCGGAGACCACAAAGTCAGGTTCGGCCTATTCGTGAACAACGGCGTATACGGTCAGTATTGGACACAAATCACAAATCGCATCTACTTCCATTCCATCCTATATACCAAAAGGGATGCCGGTAGCTATACGAAAACCTCCTATAACGCGTTGGGCAGGCGTGTATCGCACGGTTGCGTGCGTCTGCTCGTCCCGGACGCGCGTTGGATCTATTATAATATCGCCCCCGGGACAACAATTGAGATCAGAAGAGGCGACAAAGAGGATGTTGAGACCGCTGCCATTCGCGAGCAGCTCATCCGCCCTGCGGTACCCGAGGTTCGGCGCAGTCTCATGCCCGGCGGCATACCAAACACGGATAATTGGAGCATCGATTCCTATTTGAACAAGTATATCAGCACTGTACCGGCAGATTAAAAGCCTGCTCCCGAATCTGCGGATTTATTGGATAAGGGGCTCTTTATCGGGCGCAGGGCTTTCCCCTTGCATCGGGACAGGCTCTGTGACATAATAGGTACGTTGCTATGAACGAAGGAGGAATGCGTAGTGAACGTGCGCAAGCTTGTCGCGTTATCGCTGATTTTGATCCTCACCGTCGTATTCGGTTATTTCGCATTTGCCGGCACGGCATGGGATATTTATGAAATCCGGCCATTGGGAGAGCAGATCCCCAAGAGTCTGGATATTGGCGGCGGCGTATCCATCACATTTCAAGCGAAGGATACGACCGACACCGAGCTTTCACAGCATATGGACGCCGTGTCTGAAATCATGCGCAAGCGCCTTGATATCAAGGGGTATGACGACGCAACCGTTGTCCGCGGCGAAAATCAGGAAATTACGGTGAATTTACCGATCTCAATGTTCGATGTGGATGCCGTATCGGCGCTTGTAAGCTATCTGGGCGTGCCTTCCAAGCTGGAGTTCGTGGACCCTGACGGGAATGTGGTATTCACCGGCGCAGATATGACCAGGGTCTATGTGCAGGTCAATCCCAACGCTACCGCCGAAGAGAGCAATCCGGGATATGTCGTTGGATTCCAGCTCAACGCGGCGGCAACTGCCGCGTTCGAGGAGATTTCGCAAAAGCTGGTGGAATCAGGGGATAAAATGACCGTCACGCTGGACGGCACAACCATCGCGACGCCTATTTTCTCCGTTGCGATCACTACCGGCGCGGCGTATATCCCAACCGGCGCTTTGCCGCGTGAAACAGCGCTCTC
Organism: Bacillota bacterium; assembly: GCA_023396535.1. GTDB lineage: Bacteria > Bacillota > Clostridia > Christensenellales > CAG-138 > JAEWWD01. The sequence goes on along the minus strand of JAEWWD010000203.1, from coordinate 3,780 downwards.
GCTGGCGGATCAGATCAGAAGCGGCGCGCATCCCATCGCATTGGACGCAAGTAACGTAAAAGAGCTTGCTCCCGCGCTTGGAGATTCCGCGGCAAGCCATATCGGATTTGCCATACTTGCAGGTTTGCTGCTGGTATTCGCGGCCTGGATCGTGTATTACAGGATGCCTGGCATCGTTGGCGTTCTGTCCATGTGCATTTACGGGTTGCTGATGCTGTTTTTCCTTGCCGTTCTCCCCGGCGTACGGTTGTCGCTCTCAAGCATTGCCGGCTTGTTGCTTGCCGCGGGGCTGACGGCCGGTGGACATATTACGCTGTACGAATGCATGCGCGAAGAGATTCAATCCGGAAAATCCCTGCGGTATTCTCTGAAAATCTGTTTTAAACGAGTATATGGAGCCGTTATGCGGCCCGGCTTTGCGATATTGCTGGTATCGTTTGTATTGCTGTTCGTTACGAAGGGAGCAATCAGAGAATTTTCCGTGGCGCTTTGTATCGGCTGGGTACTCGGTATCGTGAGCGCTACGCTGATACAGCATGGCCTTATGAGTTTATTGCTGGGTTATCAGTTCCCGAATAAAGATCTGTTCCTGCCCCTTGGCGCACGGCGCGGCGGGGAAACCGCTTGAAGGAGGAAACGCAGATGGAATTCACCAAAAAATTCAAGCTGAATGCAGTCATTCTTGCGGCCCTGCTGGTGCTGAGCGTCGCGGCCTGCGCCGCGTTGGGGGGCATCTCTCTTGGCGCGGAATACACTTCCGGCGCGCTAAGGGCATCTGATTTGCTGCGCGATACCCTGATCTGTGTGGGCGCCTCCGTAATTCTGATTTTTGCGTTTCTGTCCTTGCGTTTTGAGATAGCTGCCGGCGGGGCCGGCGCGTTGGTGCTGCTTTGCAGCGTAGCCATCGTCGCGGCGCTTACGTTTGCGGTGCGCCTGCCAGTCGGTAGTTGGTTCCTCCCGGTCATGCTGTTCGTATGCGGGTTTTCCGCTTATGCGAGTATCATGGTGTTCGGCGCTGTGCGGGAAAACATTTCGGCGGATCAACAGGCGGACAGGCATATGGAGCAAATCGCAGATGCCAGCACTCATGCGATGCTTCCGCGCCTGATATGGCCTGCGATCACTGTAGCGCTGATCAGCGGGATGATAGGTGCTCTCGGCGGAGCCGCGGCGTTGGCATTTGCGCTGCCCATGGGGATAGCGGCAGTCGTTTGCGCGTATTCTTCCATATTCCTGACGACCGAGCTGTGGGTCAAGTGGCGCCCCGCGCCCGTCGTTGAGGTCAAGAAGTCAAAAAACAAAAAGAAAAAGAAATCTGCGAATAAAAAATAAACCGGTTGAGAACAGGGCTGTCTCATTAAGCGTCTATGAAGGGATTCATAGAGCGCTTGTGGGGCAGTTCCTCGTTTTGGGAAATGACTATGCTTCGATTTATTCAAACATTGCAGGATGCCGCGCCGGAGGATATAGCGCGCGTCATGCGGGAAAACAAGGTATCTGAGACGACGGCCACATTGCTTCTGGGCAGGGGTCTGTCTTCGTATGAAGAAATACAGGAGTTCCTGCATCCTTCCATAGAGTACATGCACGATCCGTTTCTGCTGCCGGATATGAAAAATGCTGTGCTCCGTGTACGCCGCGCGATAGTGGAAAAGGGGCCCGTTTGCATCTACGGGGATTATGACGCGGACGGCGTCTGCGCGACGGCAATATTGCTGCAATATTTGATAAGCTGCGGCGCAAACGCGTCTGCGTTTGTACCATCTCGGCATCAGGAAGGTTACGGAATGAATGAGGATGCCGTACGGCGGCTTTTCCAGCAGGGCATTCGATTGATCATCACGGTGGATAACGGCATTGCGGCTGCAGACGAAGTCGCGCTTTGCAGCTCGCTTGGCATGGACGTGATCGTGACGGATCATCATCAATGCCCCTCCAAGCTCCCGGAATGTGTCGCCGTGGTAAATCCGCATCGCCAGGACTCGGGATACCCGAACAGGCACCTGTGCGGCGCGGGAGTGGCTCTCAAGCTGGTACAGGCGCTGGGCGGAAAGAAAGCTATCGAAGCGTATTTACCTCTTGCAGCACTTGCGACCGTAGCGGATGTGGTAGAGCTAAAGGGGGAAAACCGAGCGATAGTCGCCGCTGGAATGAAGAAAATTGAACAACATACCGGGCTCAGTGCGCTTTTGTCGGTATCCGGAAGCGCGGGGCAAATCATTACAAGCGGAATGCTGGCATTCCGTATTGCCCCCCGCATCAATGCGGCGGGGCGCATGGGCGATGCCTCACGCGCGCTTTCCCTGTTGATAGAAACCGACGCCGCGAAGGCCAGAAGCCTTGCGCTGACATTGAACGACGAGAACGAACGCCGGCAGGCGGAGGAACAGCGCATGCTGCGCGAAGCGCGCGAAATGCTTTTAGGAAAAGACGTCGCCCGGATGCGCGCCATACTGTTGTATTCGCCGGATTGGAATCCCGGGGTAACGGGTATCGTTGCCGCTAAGCTTGTCGAAGAATATTATCGCCCTGTGCTGCTGTTTCATCAGCAGGGGGAGGCGCTCACCGGCTCCTGCCGCAGCATACCGGGCGTTCATCTGTATGAATGCCTGCGGCAGTTTGGGGATAGATTTATCCGCTTCGGCGGGCATGCGCAGGCGGCGGGCGTTACCATGCGTTTGGACGCATTTGAGTCGTTTGCCTTGGAATTCGATGCATATCTGCGCGGGCATATTCCGCCTTGCGAGTATATACCGGTCGCCAAATATGAGCTTTGCATGCCTTTGGATAAACTGTCGCAGCAGGAAGTTTCAGGATTGAATGCGTTGGCCCCCTATGGGGAGGGCAATCCGCAGCCCGTATTCCGGACGCGCGGCGTCAGACTGGAGGATGTGTCGCGGATGGGACGCGACGAACAGCATCTGCGCGCGATCGCCGTGCAGGAAAACCGCCGCGTCGGCCTCGTGGCCTTCGGCCTTGGACGAAAATCGCGGGAATGGTCGGAAGGAGGAATATTCGACCTGCTGTATACGCCGGAGCTCAACGACTGGCAGAACACGACGCGGCTGCAGCTCATGCTGCGCGCAGTGAAATCTGTATCATTTTTCGACGATCCTTCGTATATTCCGCGCCACAGGCTCAAATTCTATGATGCATTTTTTCGGAATGTTTTATATAATGTTAGTCGGAGCGCTGTGACACAGACCTTGAAAGACTTCAACGAGGCGGTCGTCCGATCCCTTTCGGATAATGTACATGGCACTTTGATCGTTTGCGCAACGCCGGAAGGGGCTATACTTCTGCGCGATCTATTGCAGGAGCACGGTCTGGAGGATTCCGCCGGGGTTTATTGGAATACTGTATCCTCCGCGGCCGGTTCGGAAAACGCGGTTTTGCTTGCGCCCAATTGGGAAGAAATGGAGATTGATCGTTTCGACGGCGTTTTTATTTTTGATGGAGACGTAAACGCGCGATTCCCTTACAGCGAACGAAACGTGTTTGTATCGGAACAGAACGCATATGACGGACTGCTGGCGCCGCTTAGAATATCCCGAGAGGGAATGGGACGCATTTATCGGACGTTTGCCGAGCGGCTGAAAAACGGCGGCGCGCCTCGCGCGGTTTTGTTGAACGAAGCCGGCGCGCAAAGCCGGGAAACGGCGATTATGGCGTTGCTTACGTTCATTGAACTGGGCTTTTTTCAGTGGAACGCGCAAACGGATACCATATCCGCCGTACAGGACGTACAGCCGCGCAACTTGTGGGAAAGCAGCATATACA
>JAEWWD010000133.1 GCA_023396535.1 Bacillota bacterium | reverse complement strand
CTCAGCGGCAAACGCCTGCGCCGAGCGCGAGGGCATAGTATTTTTCCTCTGCCGAGGAGCCGCGCGAGGTCAGCACGATCGGCACTTTGCAACCCTGCACGATGCCGGCCATACGTCCGCCGCAGGTGTAAACCAGGCATTTGCCCAGTACGTTGCCCACCACGATCTCCGGCACGAACAGTATGTCGAACTCCCCGACGCAGGGGCAGGAGTACCCCTTCACCTCGGAAAGCTCCGGCACCATGGCGAGGTCGTAGGAGATAGGCCCTTCCACATAACAGTTGGGCAGCTCGCCGGAGAGGCTCATGGCTTTGAGCGCCGCCGCGTCCACCGTATCCTGCATTTTGGGGTTGACCGTTTCTATGGCGCACAGCGCCGCCACATTGGGCTTTTCGTATCCCAAGCCGTGGAAAAAGCGGACGGCGTTCTCCACGATATGTTTCTTTTTTTCAAGATCCGGGTAGGTGCACATGCCGCCGTCCGTTACGCAAAGCAGCTTGTGGTAGCCGGGAACCTCCACCATCATGACATGACTCATCAGCCCGCCCGCGCGCAGATCGGCCTCGGGGGAGAGCACGCCCTTGAGGAGATCGCCCGTCATGATTTTGCCCTTCATCAAAAAATCGGCTTTGCCTGCGTGTATGAGGTTTGCCGCGCAGACGGAGGGGTGCATGCCTTCCGGGACTTCCTCGATTTTGAATTCCGACGCGCCGTGCCCGAGTGCCGCCAGCGCCGAGGTAATCTTCTCCCTGTCGCCTACGAGTACGGCGTCCACGATATCGGCGGCGTGCAGCACCGCTTCCAGCGCGTGCTCGTCATGCGCTTCTACCAGCGCGACGGTACGCTTTTTGCCGCCTTTTACCTTTTCAATGAGTTCGTCGAAATTCTTCAGTGCCATGCCGCAAAATTCCTTTCTGTCGTACTCCGAGAGAAAATCGAATGTGGGAATATCCTGCCATTATGATAACGGTTTTGGCGGGTATGCGCAATCCCCGGCGCTTACAAGGCATATCATATATTCTGGCTCAGAATAGTGTTAAGGTATCGCCACTGTGGCGGTAACGGAGAAGTTTTTTATCGGCACTTTGTCGAAATGCAAAAGGGCGCACATATAGCGCGCCCTTCTGCTTGCCGTTCGGGTTGCATCTTTGCATCTCGGCGCGGTCCGATCTTTGCCGGGGTGCCGCGCCTTGGGACATCGAAAGAGGTTGTTTCCGGCTCCCTGGCATGTGCGGGGCTATGCCCTGCCATACGCCAGGTTTCCGATCGCGGGCGAAAGCCCGCGCGCATCAGTACTGGGTCGGATTGGGCATCTGCTGTTTCTGCTTCTGCTGACCCTGATTCTGCTTCTGCTGTTGATTGCTGCGCTGCTTCTGCTCGTTGCTGTTCGGGTAATTGGTGTTATTGTTGTTCTGGTTATTAGCCATTGTATCGCCCTCCTTTCCCTTTCGCTTTGGGAATACATCCCCGGCACGCTATTATCATGCGCCGGGCGGGTGCGGTACATTCCTCAAAATGCAGGGTCGCCTGCCATTTTTTATTGCTCGGCTGCCTGTACGGCAACAGGACGGTTGAGCATAAAGGACGACGCAGAAAGCAGCAGGCACAATCCCGCGAGAAGACGGTAATACAGCGCGTATCCTGTCAGAAAGGAGGCGGCAACGAGTACGGCGGCGCAAACCAGATATTTTTTCGACCGGCCGCTTGCAAACGGCTGCGCCTGCATGCTGGCGCGGCGCTCTTTACGCGCCGACTGGCTGGAATGGATATGCGTCTCAATGTCATTCTGGCTTATGCTGTAGCCTTCCGTCTGGCGCGCCATTCGCAAAAGCAACTCCGGTTTCATGCAATCCGCATGTATTGGAAGGCGGTTCATCAGCGCACAGGCCGCCGCAGTGCATGGGGACAGACTGAAAACCGCAAGCCGGAGTGCATTTTGCGACTGAGCGGCGCGATATGCCGCAAGTATATCGTCCTCTGTAAGCGGCGCGGCATGCTGCGCGCACCACAGGAAGGCGTCCTCCATATCCGGCATCTGCGACACGATACGCTTGCAGAGCGCGTCAAACGCCTCCGCGGGCATCAGCAGAAGCCGCTCGCGCAGTACCGTATCCGACAGCCGCTCCTGCTCGCGCTGTACGAAACGGTCGAAGGAAATCTCCCGCCAAAGCTGCGCGGCGGCAAGGAACAGCAGCGTCGTTACCGCCGTCAACAGTATGACCGCCACATTGTTTTCGATATTGTATCGAAACCAAAGATAACAAGCCGCCGCGAAAACAAGCCGCAACATAATGCCGTCGAGCATGCGTGCGGCGCTGCTCCGGCCGCCGGATTGCCGTTGTCTGAAATAACGTTTCACATCCCTGTCCATTGCTTTCCCTCCTTCATCAAAACTGGCAGTTCAGGATATTCTTTAAGGAACGCTATACGGTTGCAGTTTTACAACCGGTCTGGCTGCGTTGATTCTTTCCCAAGCGCGGTTTTGTATGCGTCTTTTTAGTTCTTTGGTGTATAATATGTGTAACTGAACGCGCTTTTTTTCAAAAAGAAGTCGGTTATACCGGCGCAGACGGATCAGCCCGCTGTTTGCCTGCGCTGAAATCGGGTAAAAAATAACGGCGTACCCCATTCACCGTGCTGCGCGAAAAAGGATGGCGCAAGGAAAGGATTATTGGTACATATGGAAACAGCCCCGCGCCGTATCGGCGTACTTGGCGGCACGTTCAACCCAGTGCACGCGGCGCATATCGCCATGGCGAAGGGTGTGCGCCGGCTGCTGGATCTTGATGAAATATTGCTCATGGTGGCGCAGGATCCGCCGCATAAGCGGGTGGAGGGGCATGTGCAGGCGGAATGCCGTTACGAGATGGCCTGTTTGGCGGCACAGGGGATAGAAGGCGTACATGCTTCGGATATTGAGCTGCGCCGCCCTGGCAAGAGCTATACGGTCGATACGGTACACGAGCTGAAACGCTTGTATCCGGGCGCGCTGCTGTTTATCATAGTCGGCAGCGATATGCTGCAGGATCTTCCCAATTGGAAGCGCGCGAAAGAACTGCTCAAAGAAGCCGTTTTTGTTTCAGTACCGCGTCAGGGTTACAGTGAGGCGGATGCCGCTGCAGCGGCGAGGCTGCAGGCGCAGTATGGCGCGGATATACGTATGATCGATCTTAGCGTACCGCCCATTTCCTCCACGCAGGTGCGCGAGTGCATGATGTACGCATTGCCCATTACAGGGCTGGTGCCGTCCGGCGTGGAAAAATATATATATGAAAAAGGATTATATTTCCGGCCGGAGCTTCGCGTCATGCAGGAAAAGTGCAGGACGGCGTTGAATACCATTAGATACAGGCATACGATGGGCGTTGTGCGCATGGCGGCCGCGCTGGCGCAGCGCTACGGCGTCGATGCCGAGCAGGCGCGGCTGGCGGCGTTATTGCACGATTGCGGACGCGGGGTGGACAAAGGCGCGCTTACCCACGCGCTTACCGGCGAACGCCTTGCGCGCGAAGACTATGGCGTAACGGACGAGGCGGTCTTGCGGGCCATACGCCTGCATACGACGCTTGGGCCGGGCGCTACCAAGCTGGACAAAGTGATTTATATCGCGGACATGGTGGAATGTGGGCGGCGGTTCCGCGGCGTGGGAGAACTGCGTCGGCTGGCAATGAAGAATCTGGACGCCGCCACGGCAAAAGGACTTTTCGATACCATAACGTACGTCAAACAAAAAGGGCAGTCGGTGCATCCGGATTCCCTCAGGGCGCTCAGAGAACTTGGCGGCAATCCGCCGCCCGATACTACTAATCCATAACGGAAAGGAGAAGTGGATTTGGAAGAAAAGCGGGATGTTGTTAGAAAACCGGATCTGGACCACAATGCGGGCCAGGAGGGCAGGGAACAGGTCCTTGCGCTATGCGAAATACTCGATAATAAGAAGGCGCAGGATATCATCGCCATTCGCGTGGCGGACAAAACCATTATTGCGGATTGGTTCGTGATCTGCAGCGGCAGAGCGGTGCCCCAGGTCAAAGCGCTGTGCGATGAGGTGGAGGAAAAAGCCGCCACGCTCAATCTGACGCTGCGCCGTAAAGAAGGGTATCCGGAGGGGCGATGGATCGTGCTGGATTATGCCAGCATACTTGTACACCTGTTCATCCCTGATGAGCGAAAGTATTATAATATGGAACGGCTGTGGATGGACAATCCGGACGACGCCATACTTTTCTCACAGATGAAAGAAGAGCAGGAGCAAAGCGCCGCTCCTAACATGCAATAAGAAGGCCGCGGATTTACAAACCGTTTTGAATTCGGCCATAACAAAGAGAGCTGCCCTGGAACATTGCTTCCAGGGCAGCTCATTTTAATCGGATTCTGTCGTGATAAGCCTACTCGTCCATTTCGGACTGGGGGCTGTTGAGCCGGTAGGAGAGTACGAACATGCTGTCGATGAGCTGCACGTTCTCGATGGGCACGGGGGCGCTAACGTCTGTGGGCACAAAGTTCCATATGGCGCGAACGCCCGCGGCCACCATGGTATCCGCAAGCGGCTGCGCGACGCTGCGGCGGGCGGTGATTATCCCAATGTCGATATCGTTCTCGCGTATAAAGTCGCCCATTGTATCCACATGCAATATGGGCTTGCCGTTTATGGTCTTGCCAATAAGCGCTTCGTCAATGTCGAACAGCGCTACGATCTCAAATCCTTTTTTCCCGAAGCCCTCGTATTTGCACAGCGCCTGCCCTATGTGGCCCGCGCCGGCGATGACCATGCGATATTCGCGGGTAAGTCCCAGTATGTTGGCGATTTCTTTATGAAGATTCTGGACGGGATATCCGTAGCCCTGTTGTCCAAAGCCGCCGAAGCAATTGAGATCCTGACGTACCTGCGAAGGATTAAGACCCATTTGCTGCGCAAGCTCGCTCGATGAAATGCGCTCCACATTTTTCTGTGCGAGCAATTCAAGCTGCCGGTAATAGCGGGGCAGGCGGCGGATAACGGCTTCAGATACTTTTCGAACTTTCATGTGCATCCCTCCATGGATGATGTCTGGAAACTATCCCAAATCTATTATAGCCCAAGCATTCCTGCGCTTCAAGGGAAATTGCGTAATACGCGCACGAGTGATAAAACTGGAAATAATTCGAATGAATTCGCACCATTCGCATAAATCATGCTTGATTACATGCACATAATGGCGCATAATGAAGAAAAATATACGGGATACGAGGGAGAAGCAATGCAGCTTTTGCAGGACAGAATTTGCGCAGAGGGGCGCGTTTTGCCGGGCAACATCATCAAAATTGACGGTTTTTTGAATCATCGTGTGGATATTGGCCTGATGCAAGAGTTGGCGAAAGAGTTTCGCCGGCTGTTTCCCGAGAAGGAAATCAATAAAATACTGACCGTGGAAGCTTCGGGAATAGCGCTGGGCGCCATTACGGCGCTGGAGTTTGGCGTACCCATGGTATTCGCAAAAAAGGCGAAGAGCGATAATATTGAGGGCGGCCTGTATCAGAGCGAAATATATTCTTATACCTATAAAAAGAAGGTTACCCTGCTGATGGCCAAACAGTGGCTGACCCAAGAGGATAACGTGCTGATTGTGGACGATTTTCTCGCCAACGGCGAGGCGCTGCGCGGGTTGATTGAAATTGTCAACCAATCCGGCGCGAAACTCATCGGCGTGGGCGTCGCGGTGGAGAAAGGTTTCCAGACGGGCGGCGCGCGGCTTCGCGAACAGGGCGTCAATTTGAAATCACTCGCTATCATCGAGAGCGCGAATCAAACCGGCATCGTATTCCGGCAATAACGGGCACAGCCTCCATGCATTGACAGACATGCCCGTCCGCATACGGTTTATCCTATGTGGATGGGCATTTTATATGGAGGTGCGATATGATCCGTTCGGGTTCGGGCCTTTTGGCGCTGACGGCTGCGCTTTGGCGGTCGGTTCCGGCCGGGAAGAGGATATGGCGGCTTATGGAACAGGCCGCGCGGGCGGCGGTGCTCGCTTGGGCACTGGGCGGACAGATCAGGACGGATCCCCTTCCTTATCCCGTATTTCTGCTTTGCGGGCTGGCACAGTGGTACTATTTTCGGGAAATACTGCAGGAGTCGCTGGAGCGATCTATGGAGTATTCACGTCTTCTTTGCGCATGGGGCGCGGACCCGGCCCTATTCAGCCTCGCGCAGGCGATCGCGTCGTTCCCCACGCTGCTATTCTGGACGGCGGCATCCTCACTTACCGCTTTGGCTTTTGGCATACCGATCCGGAACGGGTTGATACTGTTGATACTGCTGCCGTGCAGCCTGTTCAATGCCGTGATGCAGGGATTGCTTGCGGCCGCGTTTGTTCCGCTGTTTGGGCAAAAAGCCGGGGACGGCTTGGGCGTCACGCTGCCCGTATTGTTCTGGACGACGCCTGTCGCCTGGCCTTTTTCGCAAATGGCATCTGAAACGGCGCGGTTCTTGATGCGCCTGAACCCGCTTTATTGTCTAACGGAGGGCATGCGGATATGGCTGACTGGAAGTATACCCTCTTTTAATAGTGCCGCGCTGTTTTTTGCGGCGGCGGGAGTGGCGGGATTGATCGGCCTGTACTGTATGCGCCGCGTATGGCGGGCGCTCCCCGCCGTGTAAACGTGAATCTGGCAACCCGGATAATCAAAAAAACAATATTGACAGCGCCTCCAAAACCCTTTATTATTATTACTGCGCCGCGCTTGCCGGCAACATGCCCAGTTCGTCTAGTGGCCTAGGACGCTGCCCTCTCACGGCAGTGACAGGGGTTCGACTCCCCTACTGGGTACCAGGTAATGACTCAGTCATTAATACAATGCAAACCTCCAGAAGTTCTGGAGGTTTTCGCGTTTTGTGGCCATTTTTGCCAGCCCGGAGTGGTGTGTTTTTGGCCTGTGGATGTGTGGCAGGCGGCAATTTGAACCCCCCTCGGTGAAAGTGAACCCCTCCGCTCATTTGGCCGGGGTGGGTTCAAACCTTATAACGAAAGGCCGGCGGACACGTTCCCTTATACGGAACATGTTGAGAGTATCGTGTTGATGTCAAGTGTAACAAAAAAGCCGTTCAACCCCCTGCCCATTGTCGCTTTACCGGCTTATAAATTTCAAGTTATTGAAACATGCTAGTTCTTGAATTATAATAGAAAAAACGCGAAACGGGTGATACGATGCTGGATTATCTGACCGTGAAAGAAGCGGGCGAAAAATGGGGCATTGGCAGCCGGATGGTCACGCTGTATTGTGTCAACGGCAGGATCGAAGGCGCGCTGAAAAAGGGCAACCTCTGGCTGGTCCCCAGGGACGCCGAAAAGCCCGCCGACGGCAGACGGCGCAAAAAGAGCGATCCCTGTGGCGCGGAGTAATGGTTAGGCGGCAAAGCATATGGCAATGAGTTGGATCTATCTTCTTATATCGGTAGTCTGCGAGGTTACGGGGACGACCTTCCTAAAAATGTCCTTTGGCTTTACAAAGCTTTTCCCGTCCATCCTTGCGGTTGCCTTTTACATCGGAACCCCGGTTTTCTTCGCTCTGGCGCTGAAAAAGATGGACGTCAGCGTGGCATACGTCGTCAGCGCCGCGCTTGGCACGGCTGCTGTCGCCATTATCGGCTTCATCCTGTTCCGGGAGCAAATGAGCCTCATGAAGATTAGCGCCATCGCCCTGATCGTTGTGGGAATCATCATGCTCAATCTCAGCGGCGTAACCCGTTAGTTTTAATCAGTCAGACAGGTGGTGCGGCATATGCGGCCGGAAACAATCGAATACAACAATGGGCTGCCCGTCAAAGCGTGCATCCGGTGTGTGGAGCAATACCCCTACCACTGGCACGACGCCCTTGAGATCGTTCAGGTTCTGGAAGGCTCGGTCAACATCGGGATGGGCGACCATAACCTTATGCTGCGGGAAAACGACGTCGCCATCGTCAACATGGGCGAAATCCACCGCATGGCCGGGCAGGACAATAAAATCCTGCATATCCATATCTCTCCCGAATTTATAAAGGACGTCGTTCCCGACAGTCGGTATCTTTTCATTTATTGCTGCTCCGCCTACCACGAGGGCGAAGCGCGGGAAAGGTACGATGGACTGAGAGAATATATTGCGCGGCTGACGGCGGCGCTGAACGCCCCGCCCCGCGACAAGAAAACAATTGAGGTTCTCCTGAAGGACATGCTGGACTATGCCGTCTACAATTTTGACCTGCTCCGCTGGGGATTCGGAACCACCCCGTTGGATGACCGGCGGGTGGAACGGCTGCGGCAGATCGCCGAGCGCGCGAGCAGCGAGCAGGACACGAATATGAGACTGAAGGACATGATGTCGATGATCGACGTCACACTGTCCCATCTGTCCTATGACATCAAGGAAACCTTCGGGCAGACCTTTCAGGAGCTTTTGTATTACGGCAAGTGCGCGGAAGCGGCCAAGCTGCTGCTCGGTACCGACAAACGGATCGTCGATATCGCTCTCGGCTGCGGGTTCTCCGACGTGAAATACCTGATCAAGCACTTCAAGAGATTCTTCGGGCATACCCCTTCGGAATTCAGGCGGCTGTACCGGGCAGACGGCAAGAAGCTGGCCGCGCAAATGCGTATTACGGAGCTGCCCCTTTCCGAGGCCGCTGACAAATAACCCAAATAACAACCTGAACGAGAATACTTTGATGAAATACTCAAAGTTTTTTTATTATTGTGGCTTTAGCCAGTTGAGAGAGCGAAGCGAACGACAGAAAACCACCCGCTATGCGGGTGGCGACAAGAAGTTATACACAAAGCCACCTTTCCGTTAGAATGAAGAGGTTCAAGCTACAGACTAACAAAAGGAAAGGTGGCTTTATGGCAAATAAGACAAACAGCATGGCACATACAAAATGGATGTGCAAATACCATATCGTATTTACTCCCAAGTATAGGCGAAAAATAATCTACAATCAATACAAGGAAAGTATAAGAGATATTTTAAGGCAATTATGCCAGTATAAAGGGGTTGAGATAATCGAAGGGCATCTCATGCCGGACCATATCCATATGCTGGTAAGCATACCTCCGAAAATAAGTGTTTCA
>JAEWWD010000185.1 GCA_023396535.1 Bacillota bacterium | reverse complement strand
GGATACGTCGCTGCGGATGCCTTCCTCGCGCAGGCGCTGATCCACACTCGCGAGCGCCAGCTCTATGGGGATACCGACGTTATCGCGTATGCGCATGGGCGCCGCGCCGGTGCCGCCGCGGAAACCGTCTATCGCGATGATATCCGCGCCGCTGCGCGCAATGCCGCTCGCGATGGCGCTGACGTTGTGCACCGCCGCAATCTTGACGATGACGGGTTTGGTATAATGTGTCGCCTCTTTGATGGAGTACACCAACTGCCGCAGATCCTCGATGGAATAGATGTCATGGTGCGGGGCGGGGGAAATTGCGTCGGTCCCCTTGGGGATCATGCGCGTTTTCGCTACGTCGCCCACGATTTTGGAGCTGGGCAGGTGGCCGCCGATACCCGGCTTCGCGCCCTGACCCATCTTTATCTCGATGGCGGCGCCAGCTTTGAGATACTCAGGATGTACGCCGAAACGGCCCGACGCCACCTGCACGATGGTGTTCGCGCCATATTGATAAAAATCCTCATGCAGGCCACCCTCGCCCGTATTGTAGTAAATACCCATCTTCTGCGCCGCCATGGCAAGGCTCTGGTGCGCGTTGTAGCTGATGGAGCCAAAGCTCATGGCCGAAAACATGATGGGGGTGGACATCGTCAACTGAGGCTCCGTTTTGGTGATGATTTTGCCGTTCGCGTCGCGCTGTATGGTCGTGGACTTCTTGCCCAGGAACGTGCGCGTTTCCATGGGCTCGCGCAGCGGGTCGATGGAGGGGTTGGTTACCTGTGAGGCGTTGATGAGCATTTTATCCCAGTAAACGGGATAATTGCGCGGGTTGCCCATGGAGGAAAGCAGTACGCCGCCGGAGCTCGCCTGCTTGTAGATGTGGCGGATGGCCTCGCCCGTCCAGTTATGATTTTCCTTGAACGTGTGCTCGCTCTGCACGATTTTGAGCGCACGTGTGGGGCAGAGCGAAACGCAGCGGTGGCAGTCCACACATTTGCTTTCGTCCGAGGTCATCATGTTCAGGTCTTCGTCGTATTTATGCACCTCGTTGGCGCACTGCCGTTCGCACACCCTGCAGCTTATGCAGCGGGCAGGGTTACGAATCACCTCAAATTGAGGATATTCAAAATCGATAGCCATACCTTAGCGTCCTCCCTTTCTCAAACGACCTTCGCCATCGCTTCGTCGGTCAGCCGCGCGATAACGGGCTCGCCGCCGCGGGGCGCCCACAGCTCGTCAACATCCGTTTCAACGGCGCGGATGCCGCACTCCTCGCTGGAGATATACACGCGGCTGCCCTTACGGGCCGCTACCAGCGAGCGCAGCTTCAGCCTGTCGTTGAGGGCCATGAGCCCGCCGCTGAAGCCGACGAGAATGGAGAACGGGCCGGTAATGAGAAGGCTCGCGAACGCGTTTCTTAAGAATGTGAGCCGCTCGCGCTCTTCTTCAGGCCTTCGTGAAATAGTGGACCAGAACGGGGCCGCAATAATGGAAGAAACCTCTTCCAGCGTAAGTCCCTGTCTGCGGGTCAGATAGTCTAATATATAGGAAATTACTTCCGTATCCGTCTGCAGTGTGCAGACGTAACCGAACATTTCGATATAGCGCCGGTTCGCGTCGTAAGAGGAGATTTCGCCGTTGTGCACGACGGAATAATCGAGCATGGCGAAAGGATGCGCGCCGCCCCACCAGCCAGGAGTGTTGGTGGGGTACCTGCCGTGCGCCGTCCAGCAATAGCCCTCGTATTCCTCCAGGCGATAGAAACGGCCTACGTCTTCGGGATAGCCGACAGCCTTGAACACTCCCATGTTTTTGCCACAGGAAAAGACATACGCGCCGGTAATTTCCGTATTGATGTGCATGACGGTACGCACGATAAATTCATTTTCATCAAGCTGGCTTGCCGCAAGTTTTGTCGGCAGCGGGTTAAGAAAATATCTCCAGATCAGCGGTTCGCCGCTGATGCGTTTCATGGGACGAACAGGAATGCGTGAAAGGTTGACAATATCGTAATGCTTATCCATATACGCTTCACAGGCTTCTTTGCTTTCCTGCGAATCGTAGAATACGTGGAGGGCGTACAGCTCTTTGTACTGCGGGTATATGCCATACCCCGCGAAGCCCCCGCCCAGGCCGTTGGACCGATCGTGCATAACAGAAATGGATTCGATGATCTCGCGCCCATTAAAACAGTTGCCGTCTGTGTCGATGATTCCGGAAATGGCGCATCCGGATGGGATTCGAACATTTCCCTCCCACTGTCGGGGCATTTCGTCCTTTCGCATTCAGTTGTCCTCCTTTGCCGGCCGCTGTGTCCGGGTGGAGACAGCGCAATACCGACAGATTATATTATATATAATAATGAATATACTCTCGATATGCATGTCTGTCAATCACTTTTTGCAGGATATTTATTAGTATAATGCATATTAGCATAATCCAGCAGATATATAACTATGGCAAATAGGCTCTGTCTCTTATACAAAATCCGTACATTATATAAAAATATTCTTGCTATATTGCAAATATTCTGCTAATTTATTGACAATCTCTTCTATAATGGTGGAATATATCACTGTTATTAAATATCCTTTTTTGTTATGGAATTAATAACGAAATTTTTCATTATGCAAGTACATCATCTCAATATTTCATGTTTTCCTGCAAAAGGAGCCTGTAAACGAAGGTCTTCTTGCATAGACGGCGGAATTTACAAAAACAGCCCCGCAGGAAATACCCTGCGGGGCTGTAGGAAGGTGAAATACAATTTACAAATCCTGCGGCTGCGGATATCTGAATGTGCGCCCTTCGTAATTTCGCAGCACAACCTCGGAATCGTTCATTGAAATGACGTACTCGGGATTGATGGGGATCTTTCCCCCGCCACCTGGCGCGTCTATGACATAGCGCGGCAGCGCGTAACCGGAAATATTTCCTGTAAGGCTTTGCATGATCTGTATGCCCGTCTCCACCCGCGTACG
Organism: Bacillota bacterium; assembly: GCA_023396535.1. GTDB lineage: Bacteria > Bacillota > Clostridia > Christensenellales > CAG-138 > JAEWWD01. Next base: position 8,271 of record JAEWWD010000185.1, on the reverse strand, counting down.
GAAATGACTTAAGCCCTGGCTCATATCGCACTGATAAAGATAGTAGGGACGCACGCGCGCCTTCACAAGTTTGAGCAGCAGCTCCTTCATGGTATCCGCGTTGTCGTTCACGCCGCGCAACAGAACGCTTTGGTTGCCCAGCGGTATGCCTGCGTCTACGATGGCGCCGCAGGCGGCTATGGCCTCCGCCGTAAGCTCTTTCGGATGGTTAAAATGCGTGTTGATCCAAACCGGCTGGTACTTGCGCAACATACGCAGCAGCGCGGGCGTTATGCGCATGGGCAGCACGACCGGCACGCGGGTGCCGATGCGAATAATTTCGACATGCTCAATGGCGCGCAGCCTGCCGATGATACGTTCCAGCGCCGCGTCACCCATTGTCAGCGGGTCGCCGCCGGATATCAGCACGTCCCGGATACGCGGATTCTGTTCGATATATGTGACAGCCGCATCCAGCTCCGCCTGCGTAATGAAACGGTCCTCCTCCCCCACCACGCGCCGCCTCGTGCAGTGGCGGCAGTACATGGCGCAGGTATGCGTCACCAGCAGCAGCACGCGGTCAGGATAACGGTGCACGATGTTTTTCACAGGGCTGTCGTGCTCCTCATTCAGGGGGTCCAGCATCTCCTGAGGGGAAATATATGTTTCCCTGATGCTTGGAACCGCCTGTATGCGGATGGGGCAACAGGGGTCACCCGGGTTCATCAGCGAGGCGTAATAGGGCGTTATCGCCATGCGGAAGCGATCCAGGCAAAGCCTGATGTCGCGTTGTTCATACCCGTTCAGCGGCAGCACATCGGCAAGCTCTCCGGCGCTCATGATGCGGTTTTTGAGCTGCCATTTCCAGTCGTTCCATTCGGGGTCTCCCGGTTTAATGCCACGAAAAATAAATGCTTCGCTGTCCATGGCGTTTACCTCCGCGGCAGGTTCATTCCATGCCGCTTGAGCGCGCTTTTGAGTACGCCGCGCACAAGCTCGGAATACCCCACGCCGGAAAACGCCGCCAGCATGGGATAATCGCTGTACCCGGGGGCAAGTCCGGGCAGCGGGTTGATTTCTATGAAATACAGCTTTCCGTCCTTGGACAGCCGGAAATCCATACGGGCGAAATCCCTGCAGCAAAGCGCATCGTAAATTTTCCGGGCAGCGCGTATCATTTCCGCCTCGGTTTGCACGCTGATGGCGGCCGGACAGTCGTAACGGATCAGCGTTTTATAATTCTGTTTGACTTGATAGCTATATATATTGTAATCCGCGCTTTTATTCAGATACACGATCTCCATGGGCACAAACACACGCGTATCCTCGCCGTTACCGAGCACGCCCACCGTGAACTCTCGCCCATCAACGTATTCCTCCACCAGCATATCCTGCCGGTATAGCGCGATGTTTCGTTCCACGAGGCTTTTCAGTTGCTCCCGGTCAGCTGCAATGGCCACGTCGGAAATCCCTTTGCTGGAACCTTCCGCGTTGGGCTTTACGATTGCGGGCATAACAAAAGCGCCTTCCCAATGGCCGTGCTCTCCGGAAATGACCCTGTATTTTGGGGTGCGAATTTTATAGGTAGCGAGCAGCCTTTTGGTCAGCGCTTTGTCCAAAGCGATACAAAGTGTCGTTTCGTCCGATCCGGTATACGGAATGCGGTAATAATTGAGTATGGCGGGAACCTGAGCTTCCCGTCCCCTGCCCCGTCGGCCCTCGGCTATGTTGAACACAATGTCGGGCCTGCTGCGCTGCAGCTTCATGGGCAATTCGTCGTCCGCTTCGATCAGTTCCACGCTGCAGGGCTCTTCCTCAAGCGCCCGCTTGATTGCGAGAACCGTATCGAAGCTGTCATACTCCGCTTCTTCGTCCTCCAAATCGGATTGTTTATCCGATTTGACATTGTAAGTCAGTCCAACTCGGAGTGGGGGTACCGCATCGGTATTTGCAGTCTCTTTCATACATTCACACCATCCATTCCCTTCATGTTATTCCACGATAACGGCATGAGTGTACGCGCAATTTTCATCAATGTCAATATCGATTATCAATAATTTTCACGCTTTGATAAACATCCAAAAAACGCCCAAAAACGGGGGATTTCTCGCACATTTTCTCCATATCCCGCGCCAAGGATTTCACTATACAAAACACAGGCTCCCGGTTGATGTCCGGGAGCCTGATCACAAAGCTTATTATACGCTTATTTCAGCTCGAGCTGCAAATCCCCAAATCTGATCCAGCCCGCTTTGCGGAACAATTCGCTGATCAAAAGCGTCAGGGCGGCGGGCAGCAGGAAATGCATGAGCAGTATCAGCCCCACCGCATTGATTGCAGGCATTGTCTCAGCCATTGTGGCAAATGCCCCAAACTGCCCGACAAGGCCGCTCGTCCCCATTCCGGCGCCCATGGCGTTGTTTGTCATGCCGAATACGGCTGTGGATATCGGTCCCAATATCGCAGATGCGATGGTGGGCGGCAGCCATATGATCGGCCTTTTCATGATGTTGCCAAACTGCAGCATGGAAGTGCCCAGGCCCTGGCTGATCAGGCCGCCCATTTTGTTTTCCCGATAGGACATGACGGCAAAGCCGACCATCTGCGTCGCGCATCCCGCGCAGGCGGCGCCCGCCGCGATGCCGCTCAGCCCCAGCGAAATGCTGATGGCGGCGGAGCTGATGGGGGCGGTCAGCGCAAGACCCATGACGGTGCTGATGACGATGCCCATGGGAATGGGCATTAAATACGTCGCCTCGTTGATGAAAGAGCCAAGGCCCGTCATCACGGCGTTTACGCCCGGGCCCACAAATGTGCCGGTCAGCCCGCCCGCCGCTATGGTTACGATAGGTACGAGCACGATATCGACAGGCGTGTGCCCGGCGACAAGATTGCCTATCTCCGCGCCCACGAGTGCGGCAAGATACGCGCCCACCGGACCGCCCAGAGAATACCCTATGGCGCCCGTAACGGCCGAAGAGAACATGACGAGCGGCTTGGTTTTTAATCCGTATGCGATAGCGACGCCTATCGCGGCGCCTACGACGGGGGACTTTGCGGAAACAGCCTCCGAGAAGGGCTTCAGCCAGGAAAGTATGGAAATGCCGGAAAGCTGGGAAAGTATCAGGCCTATAATCAGCGACGAAAACAGGCCCAGCGCCATCGCGCTCATAGCGTCGATGAAGTAACGGCGAAAGGCCCGCTTCAGCCAGCCTTCCTTCTTTTTATCCGATTTTGACATACAGTACGCAACCTCCTACGACTTATTGTGTGTATGCATCGATTTTGCGACCTCGTACATCAAAAGGCCCGCGGCCATCGATGCGTTGAGGGATTCCGCCCGTCCATACATGGGAAGGCGGACCAGAACACACAGCGCGGCGATCTCCCCTGCCACGCCGTTGCCTTCGTTGCCGATGACGATCACACATCTGTCGGTAGGGTGCGGCAACACTTCCTGCCCCTGCAAATGTCCGCATATGCAGCAATACCCGTCATGATGCAGCGTTTGCAGCGCCTCTTTCAGTTTTCCCCGCCACAGGGGGAGGTGATACGTGGAGCCCATAGCGGCACGGATACATTTGGGGGAAAACGGATCGGCGCATCCTTCGGAAAGCAGTACGCCACAAGCGCCCATTGCGTCCGCCGTGCGCAGTATCGTACCGAGATTGCCCGGATCCTGTACGGTGTCGAGCGCAACAAGCAACCCCTTCGGGTAGCTTTGCGGCAGCTCCAGAGAGGGCGTTTTGACGGTGGCGCAAACATGCTGGGGCGTGCTCGTATCGCACACGGCTTCCATCACCGAACGGGTCACGGTATACGTGGCCACGCCAGCGGGCAGCGCTTCCATTTCCAGCTCGTGCCCTTCTTCAAAAAACGCCTCCGATAGAGTCATACCGGAAGCGATGGCCTCCTGCAGCAGCTTGCGGCCCTCTATGAGGTGCACCCCATGCTCCAGCCTTCCCTTGCGCGAGGACAGGCTGCGTACGCGCTTTACGGTTTCATTGCTGCGGCTTTCAATGCGCATGTCGTCCTCCCGCTGTATTGGCTCCACTGATCTATATAAAAAAACAGGGTGGCTCCGGTGGGAACCGCCCTGTTGTAGGCGCGTTACGCGCGCGCCGCCATGGCGACGTCCACGAGTTCCTTGAACGCCTGCATATCCGTTATGGCGAGATCCGCAAGCACCTTGCGGTTGACTTCGACGCCCGCAAGCTTGAGGCCGTTCATCATACGGCTATAGGTGGTGCCGTTCATACGCGCGCCGGCGTTGATACGGGCGATCCACAGCCTACGGTATTCGCGCTTTTTGAGCTTGCGACCGACATAAGCGTAGGACAGGGATTTCATTACCTGCTGCGAAGCGCTGCGATACTGCTTGCTCTTCGCTCCAAAATAGCCCTTGGCGAGCTTTAAAACCTTGCGGCGTTTTTTAACGGCATTGACTGCCCTTTTAATTCTGGCCATTTTGCATATCCTCCCTTACTTATACGGAATAAGCTCGCGCACTTTCTTCTCCTCGCAGGCGGCGATATAGCCGACCTGACGGAGTCCGCGCAGGCGTTTGGTGCTTTTCTTGGTAAGAATATGGCTCTTGTAGGCCTTGCCGCGCTTGATTTTGCCGGATTTCGTCAGGCTGAAGCGCTTTGCCGCCCCCCTGTGGGTCTTGATCTTTGGCATGGGGTCGTTCCTCCTCGTGTTTTATATCGGATTTTCTGTGTTTTTATATTCGCTGCCCAATTGCGGCAACACTTACCGCGGCCCCCGGCGCTACAAGCCGGATGCCATGAGCATGTAGCGTTCGTTCTTTCGAGCAGTTACCCGCCGATCACGCTCAGCGAGGACTGAGCACCATGTACATGTTGCGGCCTTCCTGCTTCGCGGGGCGATCGATGACGCCAAGCTCTTTGACAAGCTCGTAGAAATCTCTCATCACCTGCAGGCCGATTTCTCCGTGCGTGGCCTGACGGCCGCGAAAACGGATGGATACTTTGACTTTATCGCCCTGCTGCAAAAACTTGGTGCAGCTTTTTGCTTTGACCTCCAGGTCATGCAGATCGATGGTTGCCGAGAGACGCACTTCCTTGATATCGACGGTCTTTTGGTTTTTGCGCTGATCCTTCTCACGTTTGGAAAGGTCGAAACGGTACTTGCCATAATCCATGAACTTGCACACGGGCGGATTAGCCTGCGGCGCGATCTTGACAAGATCCAGTCCTCTTTCCTCCGCTAAAGCCTGTGCGACATCGTTTGCCACGACGCCCATCTGTTCGCCGTTTTCATCGATTAGGCGAACCTCGCGGTCGCGGATCTCCTCGTTGATCATCAGATCTTGGCTGCTAATAGTGAAACACCTCCATTGCTTTTTTTGTTACGTCCACGCAGCCGCATAAAAAAAGCGGGCGCAATGCGCCCACTGAATACACATTTGATCTTATTAGATCTTCATTACCATGCCTGACATAGCCGGCAGGTGAGAAGCGGGCGCTTCTGCTTGAACATGAAAATTATATGGGACGATTTCCATTTTGTCAAGCAAAAACGCCGGCCATGCGGGGATTTTCTCCGTTATTCGCCATATTGCCCGAAAAAACCTCAGAATTTGTTGCCGCAGGACGCGCAAAATTTCGCTCCAGCCGGCATTTTCGCCCCGCAGCTCATGCAGAATTTCTGAGCTGCGTCTGTCGGCTGCTGCGCCTGTACCGGCTGTGTGGGCTGTGCGGGCTGTGCGGGCTGCTGATGTGCGCCGAACATCTGGTTTGCCATCGCGAAACCAGCGGCCATTCCGGCAGCGGAGCCCATGGCAGAACCCGCCGCGCTGTCGCCGCCCTTCTGCATGGCGTCCATCATGGCGACGCGCTGATAACGATCCAGATCCCCCACCATCGCGTACGAGGCGTTCTGATTGATCTTCTGCTGCACTTCTTCCGGATAATTTACGCTGGCAATCGTGAAATTTGTGATGGCAAGTCCGGATTTGCGAAGCTCCATATCCAGATCCTCGCATATGCCCTGCCCGATTTCACGCGCGTTGGCCTGCAGGTTGAACATATCCCTGCCTTCCTTCATGATCCAGCGCATGAGGAGCTGGTCCACCTCGGCCATTACGCGTTCGCGGACGTTATCCACAGTAAATTCGCGCCTGACTCCGGCAATCTTGTCGATCATCGCGACATAGTCGCTTACCTTCATCTGAAATGTGCCGAACGCACGGATGGGCAGGCCGCCCGGCATGCCGGGCGTCGGGATGAGCACGCTGGACTTGGTGCCCCATTTGACGGTGAACTCCTTTGTGTTGACAAAGAGCACCTCAGCCCGAAGGCCGCTGTTGAAGCCGAATTTAAAGCCTTTAAGGGAGCTGAGGAACGGAATAATCTGGCTTTCCACCTCGTAGTTGCCTTCTTCGGTGAATATGCCCTCAATGCGGCCGTTATACAGGAATATAGCATCCTGCCCCGGACGGATGACGAGCCGGCTGGATTTTTTCAGCTCCTTATTGCTCCATTTCCAGAATATCACATCGTCGCGAAACTCTTCCCATTCCACGACATTTGCCAACTGATTGAATACGCCCATATCGAACCTCTTTTCGTGATGCTGTCGACACTATCTCTGCATGAACCAGTATATCAGCAGCCCTGCCACAATGACGCCAAGCAGCACCGCAAAGAATACCTTCCATTTGCTCTTGGGATAATTGCCCGCAACTCGCCCCGTCTGCCCGTTGATCAGGAAGCGGAAAAGCTTGCCCTCATACTGGTAGCCGCTCATCCACATGGGCAGCAGCACATGCTTGAACTTAATGTTGAAATAGCTGTCCCGCACATTGCTGACCCGCGCTTCATCATACCGCCGGAGGATATCCTCCCGCGCAAGGCCGTACAGCCTGTTGCGCATTTCAGCCTGGGCTTTGACAAATCCATCCTGCACGCCCAGCGTGTATTTTTCCGCCTGGAAGCCGGAAAGATACGCCATATCGAAGGGCATGCAGTTGGCCGTCGCGAACATGTTGGCGCGGCCCTCCAGCGGGTCTTCCTTCTCCCGCGCGCTGACCAGCACATCATCGAAAAACGCACTGACCGTACCGCTGACGGGGTACCAGTGTACGCGGCGCTCTGTGTGCCTGTCCTTGCCGCTGCCCACCGTTACGTAGTACACCCTGCCGCCCTGGCCTACGTAATGGCCGGTGGCGTCCGCGTCGTACGTCCAGTACGGCAGGTAAATGGACTGCAGCTTATCCTGCTGATACAGATTTTTGAGCGCGTTGGGCGCAAACCATTTTCCTCTGATCCATTTGCGGAACAGTTCGCCCGCCTTGACGCGATCCACCTGGAAGGGAATGATGCCTTCCGGGCGTATGCCCGCCGTCTGACGAATCTGCAGCACCTGGGAACTGCCGCAGTATCCGCAGGTAGCAGTCGTCGCGCTGCGCGGCACTACGATTTCGGCGCCGCAGCTTTCACAGCGGCGCACCTCAGTTTCGGCCTCCCATTCGTCGTCGCCGGGGCGCTGCAAAAACGCCATATAGTCCTGTTCCTCGACGACGTTATCCTCCGGTTCAAGCGCCTCTTCCCTGCCGCAGTTGGGGCAGCGGAATGTCTGCCGTGGAATATCGAACTGCATGATACCGCCGCAGCCTTCGCAATAAAAGACCTGTGCATCCTCTTTATGCTGCTCCATGTCCGCCCCTCTCTTTTTTAAGCACAAGCGCCCGAGTTACCGTTTTTATTTATTTGCCAAGCTTGGCTTTGAGGGCGGCCAGCTCATCTTCTACGGCGGGAGCGGTAGAATCGTAGCGGCTCATAGCGTCCTCAAGTTTGTCGCCCGCCTTATCCGCGTTGAGTTCCGCCATGGCGTTGGCTTCATCGAGCATACGGTCCGCCTTTTGCTCCATACGGTCAAACGCGCTGATAGAAGCGGCGCTGTCGTTTACGCTTTCCGTCATCTTGTTGATACGGCTCTGCGCGTTTGCAACGGCAACCTTCGCTTTAATGGCGTCGCGGCGCGAATTAAGGTCCGCGATCTGCTCTATAAGCTTATCGTGCATTTGGCGCATTTTCGCGGCGTTGCCGCTGGCGCTGTCGTAAAGTTTCTGCATGGAAGCAACATTCTCAGCCGCCTGCGCCTTCTTGCTCAGGAACAGTTTCGCATCCTCGTCGTTGCCGGCCATCACGGCTTTTTCCGCATACGCCTGCAATTTGCTGACTTCCGCGACGGCTTCGTCCAGCGAGCGCCTGGCGCGGGTTTCCTCCGCCATAATGCCGGCGGTTTCCGCCTTGACCTGACCAAGGT
>JAEWWD010000004.1 GCA_023396535.1 Bacillota bacterium | reverse complement strand
TGGCTTTGCTTGGGCGATTGAGCCCGGTTGGAATCGTATTCAGCTCTCTTCTGTTTGGCATGCTGAATACGGGGACCAATCAAATGGCCAGAAGCGTTGGTATACCCAATACAATCGCTTCTGTACTCCAGGCGCTGGTACTGCTGTTCGTGGTCGGTTTTACGGTATTGGAAGACAAAAAGCTATTGAATTTCCGCAAAAAAGGGGGCGAGAAACATGCATAGCCTGCTTTCCGCTGCGGTACTCGTTACGCTGTTACAGGCAACGGTTCGAATGTCCACCCCTTATGTTCTTGCTGCGATCGGCGGAATATATTCCGATAAGGCCGGGGTTAGCAGCATTGAGCTGGAAGGATTGCTGTTGATTGGCGCTTTTGCAGGATTTACCGCAACGTATTTTTTTCACAGCCTGTTTCTGGGCATTCTATGCGCCATGCTTGCAGGCGTGGCTATGGCGACGATATATGCCTATATGGTCGTCATGTTGGGAAGCAAGGCGGCCTTGGTCGGTACGGCGATCGTCCTTTTGGCGGGTGGAATTTCAAGCTTTTATTATAGGGCAATATTTGGCATATCTGTGGAGTTTCCATCCATCGTGCCCTTTGCCGCTATCCCCATACCGCTTTTGAGCAAGCTGCCGGTGGTGGGGGAGATATTGTTCAACCAGAATATTCTTGTGTATCTCTCCTTCCTATTGGTTTTTGCTTCCTGGTTCTTTTTTGAAAAGACGGCGCTTGGGCTGATATGCCGTTCCGTGGGGGAAAACCCGTATGCGGCGGATACCCTGGGGATTCCGGTCAGACGGTACCGTTTTCTCAATGTGCTGATTACCGGCGCGATTGCGGGGATCGCCGGCGCGTTTTTATCCATCGCGACGTCCAACACGTTTGTGGAAAACATGTCGGCGGAAAAGGGATATGCCGCCTTCGCTATCATTATTCTGGGCAGATACAATCCCATCGGAGCATTTCTAGGGTGTCTTCTTTACGGTTTTGCGGATGCCCTGCAGCTAAATCTTCAGGCGATCGGCATCGATGTTCCATATCAATTCATGCTGATGCTGCCATACTTGTTTACCCTGATCGTCATGTTCATCAGCGGTAAGGGAGATAAACCGGAAGGGCACAGCAAATTTTTCAAGAAAGGCGCACAGATCTAACATCAAAGGTGATAGAATGGCAGAAAAGATACTGATATTAGGGGTTAGCGGCAGTCCAAGAAAAAGCGCGACTTCAGAAGCATTGGATGCGGCTCTTGCCGCAGCCGCCAGCGTAGACGGCGTTCAAACACGGAAAATAGAGCTTGCGGGACGCAACATCAATTGCTGCAAAAACTGCAACGTCTGTTTGGATAAAAAGCTGGAGTATTGTCCGGCCTTCCAGGATGATTTCAAGCGGGAAGATTTGGAAGTCTACAAGGAATGCCATGGGATCATATTGGCTACTCCAATTTATCATATGACGGCGACGGGACTTTTACAAAATTTTATAAGCCGTATGCGGCCGCTGGGGCCATATGGAAGGCAGGGGAAATTCGGCTGCCGTATGGGCGCAAGCATTGCAGTCGGCGGTATGCGCAACGGGGGGCAGGATCTATGCTTATCCGTGTTAAACGGTCTGCTGCAATCCACAGGAACCAATATCATCGGCGGCGGCGTGCAGTTTTATAGCGGTGCGGCGATCTGGTCGCAAAATAAAACGAGCCTGCAGGATGAATGGGGGCGCCAGGAAGCTGAGGCGCTTGGCCGCAAGCTTGCGTATATGTGCAAGCTGCTTCAAACAGGAAGAGAACACATGGAATATGAAATCAACGACGCGAATTTGCTGGGGTATGTGGATCAGGAAGCGTTAATGGCGGGATACAGAGCGAGAGGTTTATAATTGAAAAGGAGAGACGTTATGGATACGAATTACGGCAGTTTTCAGAAACCGAAAAGAGTGAGGATTATCGTGGAAAAGTGTCCGGTGAACGAGGCCGGCAAACCCTGCCATTGTCATGAGGTGGGACAGGTATTTGAATTTGATTTTGAACGCTGCCCCGCCAACTTCTGTGCCGCGGCATTCCATAGCCTGTGGCCGCAGTTGCGTGTGATTGAACTCGGGGGACGGCATCCCTGGGATAAAGAAGCCGGCGTAACAAGGGTCGCCTGTCCGGACCCCGGGAAGCCTACCGTATTCAGAATTGAAGCAATTGACGAGTAAACTGCAGCAGCCGCGGGAACTGAGTTTCTGCGGCTGTCTCACTGGGCGGAGGAAGAAACAATGAAAATACGGCTTCCTTATGGCAAGGATCATATCATCGCGCATTTGCCTGACGAATGGGATACGGACATCATTCAACCAAAATCATGGGTAACGGCGGCAGATGAACGGGAAATCGTAAATCTGGCGTTACAGCGCCCGTATGGAGGCCAGTCCCTTCGAGAGCTTGCGAAAGGGAAAAGAACGGTTTGTATCATTACAAGCGATCATACCAGATCGGTTCCTTCCCAAATTACACTGCCGCTGTTGCTCAAAGAGCTCCGGGCAGGAAATCCTGAAATTCAGGCGAAGATACTGATCGCCACGGGTTGCCATAGAGGGTGTACAACGGAAGAGCTGTTGCAGAAATTTGGAGAGGACTTGATAAGCCGGGAAATCTTTCTTATACACGACAGTGACAGCGATGAATCCGTGCGGTTTGTCGGATTGCTGCCTTCCGGCGGCAGGCTATACCTGAACAAAGAGGCGCTTGACGCGGAATTGCTGATTGCGGAAGGGTTTATTGAGCCCCACTTCTTTGCCGGGTTCTCCGGTGGACGAAAAAGCGTATTGCCGGGAATTGCAGCGAGAAAAACGGTCATGTATAACCACAACGCCGCTTTTATCCAGCATGAAAATGCAAGGGCCGGCTGTTTGGCGGGGAATCCCATACAGGCGGATATGGCGGCGGCGGCGAAGATGGCAGGATTGTCGTTTATACTGAATGTAATATTGGATGAAAAGAAAAGAGTAGCAGCCGCGTTTGCAGGAGAACCGGAGCATGCGCATGCGGCAGGTTGCGCATGCCTGGCCGCGCACGCGGGTGTCAGGCCCAGTAAAGCGCCGGTGGTTATAACGACAAACGGCGGTTACCCGCTGGATCAGAATCTGTATCAATGCGTAAAAGGTTTAGCAACTGCCGAACAGTTTTGTGAGCAGGACGGCGTGATTATTCTGGCCGCCGCTTGCGAAGACGGATTGGGCGGGGAGAGCTTTTATCGCACTATGGCGGCCGCGGCAAGTCCCTCCGCCTTAATGAATGAAATTCTCAGCGTCCCTGCCGAACAAACCCGCATAGATCAATGGCAATATCAGATACTCGCCAGAATCCTGCAACGGAGGAAGATAATCGTTGTAACTAATGAAGCATTACGGGATAAAATTGAAAAAATGCATATGAATGTTGCCGCCTCCATTGAGGAAGCATTGCAAAAAGCCGCCGATTGGATCGGCCAATATCGGAAGATCATCATAATACCCGACGGTGTGGGCGTTTATGCAAAGAAATGATGCCTTGCAAAACAACCGTGTGCGGCGCTTCTGTCCCACGCTGCAGGCTTTTCATACAGCAGTCTTCATTGATTTAAAGCTTCGTATACGCGCGAAAAAGCACTGACGAATTATGCAAAAAACTGTCACTGTATAGGGAGTATGTAAATTCTGCCTTGACATCGCCGCGGATTTCGGAAATAATTAAGCAGTTACCGGGCCGGGTCTTCGGACTTTAGACACTGCCCGGTAGGAGGAATTGGATGACGGAAACGCTGGTCATCGTAGAGTCGCCTGCAAAGGCCAAGACCATCGGAAAATTTTTAGGAAAGAACTATAAGGTGATCGCATCCAACGGCCACGTCCGGGACCTGCCCAAGAGTCAGCTCGGCGTGGACGTCGAGCATGGTTTTGCACCCAAATATATAACGCTGCGCGGCAGGGGAGAAGTACTCGATAAAATCCGCCGCGAAGCGAAAGCCGCCAGGAACGTATATCTCGCGACGGACCCTGACCGCGAGGGAGAGGCGATTTCCTGGCATCTTGCGCAGATACTGCATCTGGATGAAAACTCCAAATGCCGCATCGTGTTCAATGAGATCACATCTACGGCGGTTAAAAATTCCATAAAGGGCGTACGCGCCATCGATATGCGCCTGGTGGATGCGCAGCAGGCCCGCCGCATACTCGATCGCCTGGTCGGCTATAAGATCAGCCCCATACTCTGGGCGAAGGTACGAAAAGGACTTTCCGCAGGCCGCGTGCAGTCCGTCGCTACCCGCATTATTTGCGACAGGGAGCAGGAAATTGCGGATTTCATACCCGAAGAATACTGGACTATTGACGTACAGCTCACTGAAAAACGCTCCAGAAAAAACTTTGAAGCAAAATTCTATGGCTACGACGGCAAAAAGTCCGATATACCCAACGCCGAGGCAGCGGAGGCTATCCTCAAACGCATCGACGGCGCACAGTTTACAGCCGCCGACGTCAAGATCGGGCAAAAAACGCGCCATCCCGCCGCCCCATTTACTACCAGCTCTTTGCAACAGGAAGCGTCCCGGAAACTCGGGTTCACCACAAAACGCACGATGCTGGTGGCGCAGCAGCTCTACGAGGGCGTGGAGCTCTCGGGGAAAGGCGCGACGGGCCTTGTCACCTATATCCGTACGGATTCCGTGCGCGTCGCGCAGGAAGCGCAAGAACAGGCGCGTGAGCATATAACGGCGCAATACGGCGAAAAATACGTACCCGAAAAGCCTAACGTCTACAAGGGGCGTGCAAGTGCACAGGATGCGCACGAGGCGATAAGGCCTACGGCGCTCTCCAATACGCCCGCTTCCGTAAAAGAATCGCTTACCAACGACCAGTATAAGCTCTACAAACTGATATATGAGCGCTTCCTCGCGAGCCAGATGGCAGACGCGCACTATGAAACGAATACCGTCACCATCGACGCAAACGGCTGTACGTTTCGCGCGGTGGGCATTCGTACTCTGTTCGACGGCTTTACCGCCGTATATACGGAAAGCCGGGACGAAGCGCAGGAAAAGGAAGTCGTTCTGCCGGCCATAGAAACGGGAGACACATTTGCGCTGCATAAGGTGAGCAGCGAGCAGAAATTTACGCAGCCGCCTTCACGTTATACGGAAGCGTCGCTGGTGCGTATGCTGGAGGAAAAAGGGATTGGCCGCCCCAGCACCTATTCGCCGACAATATCCACCATTATTGAGCGCGGATATGTCTGCCGTGAAAAGAAGCAGCTCATTCCTACCGAGCTTGGCATCGTTGTAACGCAGCTTATGAAGGAAAATTTCGACGATATCGTGGATGTTGCCTTCACGGCGGATATGGAAGAAAAGCTCGACCATGTGGAGGAGGGCAAAACGCAGGGTGAAAACGTATTACGGGAATTCTACGCGCCCTTCATGAAAACGGTGGAGGCTGCTTCCGCCAATATCGAAAAAGTCGTCATCCCCGATGAGGTCTCCGATATCCCCTGTGAAAAATGCGGCGCCATGATGGTATACAAAATGGGGCGCTTTGGCAAATTCCTGGCATGTCCCAACTTTCCCGAATGCCGCAACACCAAGCCGATACTTGAAAAAATCGACGTCGCGTGCCCCGAATGCGGAGGTACGCTCATCAAACGTAAATCCAAACGCGGAAAAGCTTTCTATGGGTGCGAGAATTACCCCAACTGCAGCTTCGTTTCCTGGGATAAGCCCGTGCAGGAGCGCTGCCCCAAATGCGGCTCGTTGATGGTGCAGAAGCTGGGCCAAAAGGGCAGCTATATCACCTGCACCGGCAAAGAGTGCGGATATATCCTGCGCAACAGAAAGGAAAAAGAGGATGCCGAGTGAGCCTCGCGCAACGGTGGTAGGCGCCGGTCTCGCGGGTTGCGAGGCGGCTTATCAGCTTGCGCGGCGCGGTATTGAGGTTCGGCTGTTTGAAATGAAACCGGCTTTGCGTTCGCCAGCTCATAAAAGCGGTGATTTTGCGGAACTGGTTTGTTCCAATTCCCTGCGTTCGGACAGGCTGCAAAACGCCGTGGGCCTGCTCAAGGAGGAACTGCGGCGGCTGAATTCCCTCATACTGAGCGTCGCGGATTCCGTCCGTGTGCCTGCCGGCGGCGCGCTTGCCGTGGATCGCGAGGATTTTTCCCGCACCGTCACGGAAGCGATACGCAATCACCCTCTGATTGAGGTTATAGAAGACGAAGTGCGGCAGCTTCCGGATGCGCCCGCAATTATAGCGACGGGGCCGCTGACCGCGGGGCCGCTGTTCGCGGCAATAGAGGAGGCGGCCGGTGGCAGTCTTCATTTTTACGACGCGGCCGCGCCGGTAGTCTATGCGGATTCTCTGAATATGGACATCGTATTCCGCGCATCGCGTTATGGCAGAGGAGAAGATTATCTTAACTGCCCAATGACGCGAGAGGAATATTTCGCGTTTTATACCGCGCTGATCGGCGCACAAACCGCGCCACTGCACGCGTTTGAAACCCCTCGCGTATTCGAAGGATGCATGCCGGTGGAGGCCATGGCCCGCCGCGGCGAGCGTACGCTCGCGTTTGGCCCGCTCAAGCCCGTCGGGCTTTCGGACCCGCGTACGCCGGAAAAGCGTCATTACGCGGTCGTGCAGCTTCGGCAGGATGATAAGGCCGCCACGTTGTATAATATCGTCGGCTTTCAGACAAATCTGACATTTCCGGAGCAGCGCCGCGTTTTCCGTATGATTCCCGGGCTGGAAAAGGCCGAGTTCGCGCGTTACGGCGTGATGCACCGGAACACGTTCTTAAAATCCCCCGGTCTGCTGGGCTGGGATTATCAGATGAAAAACCGTCCCGGCCTGTATTTTGCGGGACAGATTACAGGCGTGGAAGGATACGTTGAGTCGGCGGCGAGCGGATTTGCGGCGGGTGTTAACCTCGCCCGTGCGCTGCACGGCGAGCAGCCTGTCGACTTTACCCGTAAGACGGCCATCGGCGCGCTTGCACATTATGTTGCGGAATACGAAGGCAAGGACTTTCAGCCCATGAACGTCACATACGGCATTATGGAGCCGCTGGAGCGCGCGCCGCGCGACAAGGAACAGCGGTATACTAAGATGGCGGAGCGGGCGCTCGCAATCGTGGAGGATTTGCAAACGAATTGTTAAGCTTCCCGCACATAGACGCGCCCTGATACAACATATGGTATGATGAAAACCAGCAATATGCGCCGGCATACCTGCCGGTGGCTGCCGAAAGGAAGTATCGTGCATGGAACTGGAAGGAACGACCATCATCGCTATCCGCCGCAACGGCGTTTGCGCCATCGCGGGCGACGGTCAGGTTACATTCAATAAAAACACCATTATGAAGCATACGGCGAAAAAAGTGCGCCGGTTGTATCACAATAAAGTTGTCGCCGGATTTGCGGGCTCGGTTGCGGATGCGTTCTCGCTATGCGAGCGTTTTGAAGCCAAGCTGGAGCAATACGGCGGCGGGCTGACGCGCGCTGCGGTATCCCTTGCGCAGGAGTGGCGCAGCGATAAAGCGCTGCGCCAGCTTGAGGCGCTGCTCATCGTGGCCAACAAGGAAGAGTTGCTGGTCATTTCCGGTACGGGCGAAGTGATAGATCCGGACGACGGCATCGCCGCCATAGGCTCTGGCGGCATGTATGCGCTTGCCGCCGCCAAGGCGCTCAAGGAAAACACGGAATTATCCGCGCGGGAGATCGCGGAGAAGGCCCTGCGCATAGCGGGGGATATCTGCGTGTTTACCAACGGCAACATCGTAGTGGAGGAGGTTTGAAATGCTTACTCCCAGACAAATTGTTGATGCGCTGAACAAGTATATCGTTGGGCAGGATAAGGCAAAGCGCGCCGTCGCCATCGCGCTGCGCAACCGGTATCGCCGCAGTCTACTCTCGCCCGAGCTGCGCGAGGAGATCACTCCCAAGAATATCATAATGGTCGGTCCAACGGGCGTAGGCAAAACGGAAATCGCGCGCCGGCTCGCGAAGCTCGTCGATGCGCCGTTCGTCAAAGTGGAGGCGACAAAGTTTACGGAAGTCGGTTACGTCGGCCGGGATGTGGACAGCATGGTGCGCGATCTTGTGGAGGCCGCCATACGTCTGCGCAAGGCGGCGAAAATGGAACAGGTGCGGCTGATGGCGGAGACTGCGGCGGAACAGCGGCTGGTGGATATTTTGGTGCCGCTTCGCAAAAGCGAAACCCAGCATATGAATCCTCTGCAGATGCTGCTTGGCGCCGGTCAGCAGCAGGAGCCGCAGTTGTCCGAAGAGGAAAAGCGCGTGCGCTTTTCCCGCCGTGAAACGGTGCTCGCACAGCTTCGCGCGGGCAGACTGGAAGACGAGATCATTGAGATCGAGGTGGAAGAACGTTCCCCCGGCAGTGATACTATGATCGCCATGGGAATCGACATCAACCTTAACGAAATGCTGGGAAGCATATTGCCCGGCAAGAAGAAACAACGGAAAATGCCTGTGAAAGAGGCGCGGCGCATACTTGTGCAGGAGGAATCCGACAAGCTCATCGATATGGACGAAGTCATCCGCGAAGCTATTGAGAAGGCCGAGCAGGACGGCATCATATTCATAGACGAGATCGATAAAATCGCCGGCACGCGCGCGGCGGGCAGCGGGCCGGATGTTTCACGCGAAGGCGTACAGCGCGATATATTGCCTATCGTGGAGGGTTCCACCGTCAACACGAAATATGGGCCCGTCAAAACGGATTATATGCTGTTCATAGCGGCGGGTGCGTTTCATGTATCCAAGGTGGCGGATCTCATTCCCGAACTGCAGGGCCGCTTTCCCATCCGCGTGGAACTCGATGCGCTCACGCAGGAGGACTATAAACGTATCCTGACGCAGCCGGAGAACGCCATTACCAAGCAGTATGCGGAGCTTTTAAAAACCGATCATGTCGCGCTGGAGTTTGAGGACGACGCGCTGGAAGCCGTTGCTCGCTATGCGTATATCGCAAACGAAAGTACGGAGAACATTGGTGCGCGCAGGCTGCATACCATTATGGAAACCATGCTGGAGGATATTTCTTTCAACGCCGGAGGGGATTTTCCGGATGTTGAAGTAAAAATTGACGGCGCGTATGTGAAAGAACATATGAAGGATACGGATACGGAAGACCTGCACAAATATATCCTATAGGCTGCGGCGGCAGAAAGCGCTTACCGGAGGAATATGAACCAACGATGGATACAGGCTGTGATTTGCCTGACGCTGCTGGTGGCGGTAGCGGCGGGCTGCGCGGCTGAGACGTATTCGACGACAGTGGACGAGCCGGCCGAACCCGCCCAAACACCGGACGGGAACGTGCTGGATTTTCCTGCGCCGACAATTGCACTAGTATCCGCCCTGTCCACCCCGCCTCCCGAGAGTGCGGGGCCAATGGAAACCACTGCTGCACAAGCGCCGCCCGACTCTTCCGAATCCCCTGAAAGCGCGCCTGCGGCTACGCCAGTTCCCGCACCTACATATGGAATGAAGGCCACTAACAATGAAAAGGGCTATATCAAGGGACACGATGTGAATCTGCGCGAGGGCCCGGGTACGCAATACGATGCAGTTGATACGGTCAACTATCATACTACGGTCGTTATTACGGCAAAAAACGATTTATGGTATTGCATCGAATGCGGCAATGGTCAGACCGGCTATATGCTGAAGGAATTTGTAGGCGTAGGGGCGATTCCTACGCCCACTCCGACGCCGAAGTCTACAAAAAAGCCGACCGCGAAACCCACCGCAAAGCCTACCTCTACGCCCAAACCAACGGAACCGGTCATCGAAGCGGGAGGGGAAGGCGATTATACAAAGGAAGAAGTCTATCTTGTTGCGAAGCTCATATATGCGGAGGGCAAGAACCAATCCGAAGACAGCTTTCTTGCCATGGCGAGCGTCGTATACAACCGATGCGATTCCAGCAGATTCGGAGGTTCAGTCGAGCAGGAAGTCTATAGAAACAACCAGTTCTCGGTTGTAAAGTACGACAGCTTTCCCGATCTGATCCCGAGCAACGCGGCTTATTCGGCCGCGAAAGAAGTGTTCCTCAATGGCAACCGCACCATCCCCGCAGGCGTCATGTATTTCCGCTCCGCCAGCAGCGGCGAATACTGGTCCTCCTCGAGGACGTTTTATAAAACGATCGGCGGGAACAATTATTACTATTGACGGCGTCGCGGGGATGTAAAATCCGCAGTCTTCAGGCTGTAAAACCCGTGAAAAGCCCCTTGCAATGGGGAAACGCCCCATGCTATAATGCACAAGGTATGACGCACCTTCGCCGATTTGCCGGTTCGTGCCCTTTGGGTTCCCGGCGGATATGAAGCGGGGGGAGGATAAAAACGAGGAGGTATGTTTACTATGTCCGTCATTTCCATGAAACAGCTGTTGGAGGCCGGCGTGCATTTCGGCCACCAGACCCGCCGTTGGAACCCCAAGATGAAGGAATACATCTTCACCGAGCGCAACGGCATCTACATCATTGATTTGCAGAAGACCGTCAAAAAAATCGAAGAGTCCTACTATTTTGTCCGTGATCTCGCGCTCAGGGGTGAGAGCGTGCTGTTTGTAGGCACCAAGAAGCAGGCGCAGGAATCCATTGAACAGGAAGCCCGCCGCTGTGAAATGTTCTTTGTCAACCAGCGTTGGCTGGGCGGCATGCTCACCAACTTCAAGACCATCCAGAGCCGCATCGGCAAGCTGCGCAAGATCGAGCAGATGGAAGCCAACGGCCAGTTCGAGCTGCTTCCCAAAAAGGAAGTCATCAAGCTGCTGGCTGAAAAGGAAAAGCTCGAACGCAACCTCGGCGGCATCAAGGAAATGAAAAAGCTCCCCGGCGCTCTGTTCGTGGTCGATCCCCGCAAGGAGCACATCGCCATCATGGAAGCGCGTTCCCTCGGCATCCCCATCGTTGCCATCGTGGATACCAACTGCGATCCCGACGAGGTGGATTATGTCATTCCCGGCAATGACGACGCCATTCGCGCCGTCAAGCTTATCGCTTCCAAGGTTGCGGACGCCGTGCTCGAAGGCCATCAGGGCGAACAGATGAGCGACGGCGAAACTTCCGAAGAAGAATAACAAGCTTGAGGGGAGCCGCAACAAGCTCCCCTTTGTATCAGTTTTATCATAACAGCAATGGGAGGAATATAGAATGTTCACCGCAAAAGATGTAATGGAGTTGCGCGAAATGACCGGCGTCGGCATGATGGATTGCAAAAAAGCCCTGACCGAGTGCAACGGCGATATGGAAAAAGCAAAGGATTACCTGCGCGAAAAGGGCCTTGCCGCCGCTGCCAAGAAGGCTGGGCGTATTGCCGCCGAAGGTATCGTGGACAGCTACATCCACCTGGGCGGCAAAATCGGCGTATTGGTTGAGGTCAACTGCGAGACGGATTTCGTCGCAAAAACCGATAACTTCAAGCAATTCGTCCACGACGTGGCCATGCAGATTGCGGCCGCCAAGCCAACCTATATCTCCAAGGACGAAGTGAAGCAGGATGAGATCGAAAAGGAAAAAGAAATCCTGCGCGCCCAGGCCAAGAACGAGCCTAAGCCCAAGCCGGACGCTATCATCGAAAAGATGGTCGAGGGCCGTATCGAAAAATATTATAAAGAGGTTTGTCTGCTTGAGCAGCCCTTCGTAAAGGACCCGGATCAGACAATCGGCCAGTTGCTGAACACGACTACGGCCAAGATCGGTGAAAAGATCAGCATCCGCCGCTTCGTGCGCTACGAGATGGGCGAGGGCCTGCAGAAGCGTCAGGATAACTTCGCCGAGGAAGTTTTGGGCCAAATCAAGTAATGC
The DNA here is from genome assembly GCA_023396535.1 of Bacillota bacterium. Classification (GTDB taxonomy): domain Bacteria; phylum Bacillota; class Clostridia; order Christensenellales; family CAG-138; genus JAEWWD01. The sequence goes on along the minus strand of JAEWWD010000004.1, from coordinate 5,594 downwards.
ATTGAAAAAGGAGCACGCAACGTGTTCCTTTTTCTTTTTTTGCAGGTAATTTTATACAATACGGTCTTTTCGGCCAAGAAGGAGGCTTCGTATGTATAACCGCGTATTGCTCAAGCTCAGCGGTGAGGCGCTCAGCGCGCCGGGTGAAACGCTCAGTTTTGACGTTATCGAAAAGACGGCGGCACAGCTTGCGCAGGCCGCGCGGCTTGGCGTGGGGATTGGCGTTATGGTGGGCGGCGGGAATATATGGCGGGGCCGCAGCTCCGGCGAAATGGACCGCTGCCGCGCGGACAACATGGGCATGCTGGCCACTGCCATCAACGCGCTTGCCATGCAGGACGCGCTGCTGCGCATGAATGCTTCCTGCACAGTACTTTCCGCTGTGGAGATGCCGCGCTTTTGCGATACGTTCACAGCCCGCTCAGCGCACGCGCTGCTGGAAAAAGGCCATATACTGCTGTTCGCCTGCGGCAGCGGACACCCGTATTTCAGCACCGATACCGCGGCGGCTTTGCGCGCCGCTGAGATAGGCGCGGATGTACTGCTGCTCGCAAAAAACGTGGACGCCATTTATTCGGCGGACCCGAAGCTTGACGCATCCGCCGTGCGGTACGAGACGCTGACCTATCGCGAAGTCATCGAAAAGGATCTTCGCGCTACCGACTTAACGGCTATCACGCTTTGCCGTGAACAGAACATTCCCATACTGGCGTTTGGCCTGAAGGAAGAAAATAGTATCCTGCGCGCGGTAAAAGGCGAGCGGATTGGCACGCTCATTTCCGGGGAGTAAATAGAGCTTGTCTGTGCGCCTGTTTTCCAGTAAAATAGGAGCGGAGCAAAATAAACGCAACAGGTGTGCGCATATGGATACGAAGGAGGTATTCGCATGGCCGATGTAGTCGATCACGCAAAAGAGCGTATGGGTAAGACAATCTCCGTACTCAAACAGGAATTGAGCAGTCTCAGGGCCGGCCGCGCCAACGCGCAGGTGCTTGACCGCATACTGGTGGACTATTATGGAACGCCTACCCCGATCAACCAGTTGGGCAACATCGCTTCGCCTGAACCACGCCTGCTGACCATATCGGTGTGGGATCAGAAGGCGATTGGCGCCGTTGAAAAGGCTATACAGAAATCCGATATCGGAATCAATCCCAGCAACGACGGCAAGCTGATTCGTCTTGTATTTCCGGAACTGACGGAAGAGCGCCGCAAGGAACTCGTCAAGGTCGTGCGCAAGAAGGGCGAAGAAGCCAAAGTAGCCGTGCGTTCCATTCGCCGCGATTCGAACGAGCAGGTAAAAAAGCTGCGCAAGGACAGCGAGATTACCGAGGATGATCAAAAGCAGCTTGAGGATAAGACGCAAAAGCTGACGGATGATATCATCAAGGATATCGACCGCATCATATCGGATAAGGAAAAGGAGATTCTTGAGGTTTGATCGTGGTGCTGGGCTTTGAGCTCTCCCACGCGGTCATGATACTTGAGCAGGCGGGGTACGAGGTGACGACCGGGGAGGTCAGAAGCCGCAAAGGGCTGAAGGGCAACGAGCGCCGCGTCGTCAGGCAGCAGGCCATGCCCTCCAATGCGGACGGACAGCCGCGCATATGCCTGACATACGCCGTGTTTTGTACGCAAGTCGCCGAATGAACGCAATCGACATATGCAAAGCGCAGCGCCGCTTTGCATTTTGTTCTTGAAAGGACAATACATGGGCAAGTTCACACCGGAACAACTCAAAGAGATGGGCTTGACAGGGCAATTGCCCGCGCATGTCGCCATCATTATGGACGGAAACGGCAGGTGGGCGCAGCAGCGTAGGCTGCCGCGCGCGCTGGGACACCGCGCCGGCATGGAGCGGCTCAGGGGCATAATTCGGACGACTTCCGATCTTTCCATACAGGCGCTGTCCCTGTTCGCCTTTTCAACCGAAAACTGGAAAAGGCCTAAGGACGAAGTCAATACGTTGTTCAGCCTTCTGATTGAATATTTCACCAAAGAAATCGAAGAACTGCACCAAAACGCGGTACGAATCCGCATATTGGGCGATAAGGCTCCCTTTTCAAAAGAGGTGCTTGAGGCCATCGAAAACGCTACCAGAAAAACGGCGAACAATGATGGGCTGCGGCTCAATATCGCCATCAACTACGGCGGCAAGGACGAGCTGCTGCGCGCTATGCGATCCATCGTGACGGATGTGGAAGCGAAAAGATTACGCGCGGCGGACGTGGATGCGGCTCTTTTTGAGAGCAGGCTCGATACCGCGGGACTTCCGCCCGTGGATCTTGTCATTCGTACGAGCGGCGAGCAGCGTATATCCAATTTCCTGCTGTATCAGGCTGCGTATGCGGAACTGGCCTTTCCGGAGGAATATTGGCCAGCCTATTCGGACGAACGCTATATCGAAACGCTGCGTGACTACATGAAGCGCTCCCGCCGCTACGGCGGACTGTAAAACGAGGAGGATGGCTGGATGGGGAAGCGCATCGTCATTGGGGTAGTGCTCGCGGCATTGTTTCTTTCCATGCTGTATCTTGGTCGCACCGTACAGGCTATCGCCTTCACATGGGCGGCTGTCTGGGCGGTGCATGAGATGCAGCATTTGTTTGGGCAGAAGGGCTATCGCCCGTTTATGGCGCCGGCATATCTGTTCGCCGCCGCATATGCGGCGCTGTTGTATTTGCTTCCGCAGGTTCATTGGATGTTCCTGTGGATGTTATGCGTGCTCATCGTTATTACGGAGCGCGTAATCAACCCCCGGCGTACCACGCAGGATGCGTTTGCGGGCTTAAGCATATTTTTATATCCGCTGCCCTTTTTCGCGGTGCTGCTGCTGCCCAGCGTGAAATTCGGGGAAGCGCAGGGCGCCGTCGCGTTTCTTTCGGCATTTGCCTGCCCGTTGATGGGGGATACGCTGGCGTATTTTATCGGCACTTTTTTCGGACGGCATAAACTCTGCCCGGATATCAGCCCCAAAAAGACGGTGGAGGGAAGCGTCGCCTCCTTTTTGGGCAGTATTTTGGGCGGGGCGCTCGTATATCTTGCGCAGGGACTGTGGGGTATGCAGGTTCCGCTTGCCGCGCTGCTTCTGCTGGGCGCGGCCTGCGGCATACTCGGCCAGGTTGGCGACCTGTTTGCTTCCACGATTAAACGGTGGGCGAATATCAAGGATTTTGGAAGCATATTCCCGGGCCATGGCGGCATACTGGATCGCATAGACAGTGTCCTGCTTTGCGCGCCGGCGGTATATCTTTGCTTTTTCTTGCTCAATGCGCTTTCATAAGCAAGGCATACCCGCCACCATTTGAAAACGATAGTAAGGATATGATGCATGAGGAAAAATATCGTCGTGCTGGGCAGCACGGGCTCTATCGGCACACAGGCGCTCTCCGTAATAGCCGCGCATCCGGATCGGTTTGAAACGCTGGCGCTGAGCGCCAACAGAAGCGCAAGGCTGCTTTGTGAACAGGCCGCCGCAACCCGCGCGCGTTATGTTGGATTGGCGGATACCGCCGCTGCGCAGGAACTGCGCAATCTGTTGCCGCCCGGCGTCAGGCTTGAAGCGGGAAAAGATGCGAATTGCGCGCTTGCCGCGCTGCCTGAGGCGGATATCGTGCTGATCTGCATCGGCGGCATTGAGGGATTGCCCGCGCTCTTGTGCGCACTGCGGGCGGGGAAGACTGTCGCGCTCGCGAACAAGGAGAGCATCGTGTGCGGGAATCCTTTGGTACAGGAAGCGCTTCAAACCTATGGCGGGCGTATCGTGCCGGTGGACAGCGAGCATTCGGCTCTCTTTCAGTGTCTCCAGAATGGGACGCAAAGCGAGGTGGCCTCGCTGATTTTGACGGCATCAGGAGGCCCGTTTAGGGAATACACGGAAGAGCAGCTCGCGCGTGTAACGCCGGAACAGGCGCTTAACCACCCCGTCTGGCACATGGGACGCAAAATTACGGTGGACTCCGCAACGCTGTTTAACAAGGGACTTGAGGTTATTGAGGCCAGTTTTCTGTTTGGTTTTCCAAATACTCATATTTCTGTACTGATTCATCCACAATCTATCGTACACTCTATGGTAGAATATGTAGATGGATCGGTGATCGCGCAGATGTCTGCGCCGGATATGCGGCTGGCGATACAGTACGCGCTCAGCTATCCGGAACGTTTAGACAGGCAGATTGAGCGGCTTTCGCTTGCGAAAATAGGCGGTCTGACGTTTTTCAGCGCGGACGATCATCCTGCCATACGTCTTGCCCGCGCAGCGCTTGCCGGCGGCGATGTGCTGCCAGTCGTATACAATGCTGCCAATGAAATAGCGGTCGAGCTGTTTTTGGAGCATCGGATCGGCTTCCTGGATATTCGCCGCGCGGTGGAGCATGCGCTGGAATTTGCGCCAAACGCCTTTGTCCGCTCCCTGAATGACGTGATGCAGATTGATACGGAAACGAGGAAGCAAGTTGCCGCCCTTTTCAGGGTAAATTAACATAGAATGCGCTGAACCAGGCGGCCGCCTTTGGGCAGGAAAGGAAAGACGAAAATTGGAAAGCTGGTTTTCACAGGTATTATCCATCATAGCGGCGCTGCTGTTGCTGAGCTTTTTTGTCATGGTGCATGAATTCGGCCATTACGGCGTTGGCAGACTGCTGGGGTTTAAAATTCAGGAATTTGCCATAGGAATGGGGCCCAAGTTGTTTGGGGTGGAGAAAAAAGGCATTCTCTATGCCGTCCGCGCGTTCCCCATCGGCGGCATGTGCCGCTTTTACGGCGAAGATGAAGAAGCGAAAGACCCGAGAAGCTTCGGCTCGCAAAAAGCATGGAAGCGCTTCCTCGTCATTTTGGCGGGCCCGGTTATGAATCTGTTGTTCGCTTTTCTGTTTGCGGTGGTGGCATTAACGGCGTATGGCAATATCGTTCCTGCCGTCTATTCTATCACGGAACAGGGCGGCCCCGCCGATGTGGCCGGTATGCAGCCGGGGGATATACTGTACGCCGTGGATGGGGCGCGCATTGAATACTATGAAGACGCCGTGGATAAGATCCGCGCTGTCAAGGGTACGGACACGGTCGTTACTGTTATTCGGGATGGAGAGAAGCTGGATATCCCGCTGCACGATATATACAATGCGGAAGCGGGTTACAACATTGTTGGCATAAATCTTACGGCGGCACGGCTGCCCTATGGGTTTTTTGATGCCATAGGCGCGGCGTTCCCCTTCGTGGGTTCCATCGTGGGCGAGATGTTTTCATTCCTTGGAGGCCTGTTCACGAAAGGCGTGCAGCAGGGAGATGTGGTTGGACCAGTTGGCACCATTAACTATATCGGTTATGCAGTACGTACAAGCTTTGAGACTGTATTGCAGCTGGCAGTGCTCATCAGCGTCAACCTTGCTATTATCAATCTTCTGCCGCTTCCGGCGCTGGACGGTGGACGTCTGGCCTTTCTGACGGTAGAGGGCCTGCGCGGCAAGCCCATCCCGCAGGAAAAAGAGGGTATGGTACATTTCGTAGGGATTGTGCTATTGTTCGCGCTTATCATCGTACTGACGTTCAACGATATTCGCACGATGTTTGGAGGATAACCGAAAATGGAACAAACG
>JAEWWD010000227.1 GCA_023396535.1 Bacillota bacterium | reverse complement strand
AACAATTATCACGAACGATGATACGGACGCTGAAACGCTCGCCGACGCGCAGCAGCAGAAACTTGCCATCGTGGAAGGCATGGAAAAGGAGTTTACCATAGAAAGTCTTTTGAAGGCAAAAGGTTTCGAAGACGCTGCGGTGACGGTACACAGCGGATCTATCAACGTTGTGATCAAAGCGGAAACGCTCAGCGCCCAACAGGTCGCCCAGGTACTGGATATCGTTTGCCGGGAAACAGGAGAAGAGGCGGAAAACGTAAAGGTAACTACGGCAAAAGGCTGATTTTTGGGCCTGTTTCCGTAAATTCACCTTTTTTCCCAAGGCTTTGTTTGCATTGCATGCCTGATCTGCTATAATAATAGCATCCAAATGAAAGATATGCAGTGCCAGGGATGCATTTGAACAGGAGGTTCGCTTATGGGCAATAATACTGAAATGACCCCGGATGTCAAAACCGGCGAAGGCGGCAAGATCGTATTTGCTACGGATGTCATCGCCACCATCGCGGCGCTTGCTGCGGCGGATGTCAAAGGCATCGCGGGTATGAGCGGCGGCATGGTGGAAGGTATTACCGAAATGCTGGGCCGTAAGAACCTCACGAAAGGCGTTAAGGTTGAGGTGGGCACAGAAGAAGCCGCGGTGGATGTCAGTGTGGTGGTGCAGTACGGAAATCGCATTCAGGATGTCTGCGCGGAGGTGCAGCGCTCGGTCAAGAATGCTGTGGAAACCATGACGGGGCTTCGAGTCGTTGAAGTGAACGTATATGTGCAGGCCGTCAGCTTTGAACCGGCTGAGGAACCCGCGCCGGAGCCCAAGAAGGAAAAGCCTGAGAAGGAAGTGAAGCCGGTGGAGCCTCCGCGCGTGAAATAGCGAGGGTTCAGGCTTGGCTTAGACAAAAAGGCGCCGCCGGCGCCTTTTTAGGATGTATAATTGAAGGGGTATCAAACGACAAAGTGGACAAACTGCAAAGGAAACGCGCTACTGTGTGCGAGAGAAGAGGTAGACATGAAAGCGAAGTTGTTTGACAGGATATTGCTTGCGCTGCTGCTTATCGTAACGACCGCGATTTCGCTGCTGCTCATCGTGCTCGCCGCCCGCGTGATACGGCTCGATCTTATTCAGGGTTTTGCGGCGCAGATGTACCAGGGGGCGAACAACGCAATCATATTGGGAGCTTCGGGACTGGCGCTTTTAATAGTCAGTATCCGGCTGATGTTTGCAGGCGGGCAGAAGAAGGAAGTGCAGCCGGCGTCTACGCTGGTACAGGCTACGGAGCTGGGCGCTGCGTTTATATCCATATCCGCGATCGATTCCATGGTGCAGAAGCATTGCCGCGCCAACAATCGTATTCGCAACGTCATCAGCAACGTGCGTGCTGTCCGAGACGGGGGCGTTACGATCAGCGTCCGCCTTGCGCTTATGCCGGATACGGATATTCCTGAATTGACGGCGGAGCTGCAGAAAACGCTGAAGGAATATGTGGAAAAGCACTCCGGCATCAATGTGCGCGAGGTCGGGATACTCGTAGAGGATACCTCCAGCAGCCCGAGAAGCCGCGTCGATTAACGCACGAAAACGAGGTGTTGGCATGTCGGATTGGAAGCAACAATTCAGGGCGTATCTTTCGGAGCACAAATGGTCGGTACTCCTCGTACTGGCTGGGATTGTGATTTCGATATTGATATTCACCATCAATTTCTGGCGGACGCTGCTGCTCTGCCTGATCGTAGGCGTATGCTTTTTTATTGGCAGTTTAATGGACAAGGGCGGATGGGAACTGGTAAAATCCTTCCTGGATCGCGTATTGCCCAAACGTTAAGCGTGATAATCCGGGGAGGATGTACCTGCTTATGAGCAGAAAGATTGCGCGCGAAGTCGCGATGAAACTGATATTCGCCCGTATGCTGGGCGGCGAGAACGATTACCGATGCATATTGGAGCAAACCGGTATTGAAGGCGAACCGTTGCCGGAGGATATCGAATTTGCGGACAGCCTTGTTGACGGCATTGAGCAGCGGCGGGAAGAAATCGACGAGCTTATTGCCAAGAGTGCGATAGGCTGGACAATCAACCGTATGCCCAATGTGGATATTTGCATACTTCGTATCGCGCTGTATGAGATGATGCACCGAAAGGATATTCCGCACAGCGTATCCATCAACGAGGCGGTGGAGCTTGCCAAACGTTTCGCGGGGGAGAAATCGCCTGCCTATATCAACGGCATACTCGGGACTCTCTCCAAGCAGTTGGAAGAGGCGCGCATCTGAAGCTTCAACGGCAAAGTGGAATGTTTGTTGCAAAGCATCGTCTTTTGGCGGTGCTTCGTGTGCGTTTAGGCGATATGTTTGGAAACGGTGGGCGCGAAAACGCCCGGCTGAAACAGTAAAGGAGGATGGCATGCCGGACAGGGCGCTTACAGTTACGCAGCTCAACGAATACGTCGGCACCCTTCTTTCGGGCGATCCGCTGCTGCGCGGCCTGAAAGTCCAAGGGGAGCTTTCAGGATTTAAACGGCATACCAGCGGCCACATCTATTTTTCGTTGAAGGATGAAACCGCCGTTGTTCGCTGCGTGATGTTTCGTACTGCTGCGCAGTCGCTCAATTTTGTTCCGCAGGACGGCATGCGCGTATTGGCGACCGGATATGCTGCGCTGTACGTTCGGGACGGCCAGTATCAGCTCTATGTGCAGTCCATGCAGAAGGAAGGGGAAGGGGAGCTTTATCGCCGCTTCCTCTTGCTTAAAACAAAGCTGGAAGCCATGGGATATTTCAATCCCGACCATAAGCGCCCCATACCTTTTCTGCCCCAATGCGTAGGGATCGTGACCTCGCCGACAGGCGCGGCGTTGCAGGACATTCTGCAGATCATTCGCAGGCGCTTTCCCCGCATGGATATGCAGATATGCCCCGTGCTGGTGCAGGGCGCAGGCGCGGCGGAGAATATCGCGGCGGGCATACGAGCCATGAACCGGCTGGGCAGGGCGTCCGTACTCATCGTAGGCCGCGGCGGCGGCAGCATAGAGGATCTTTGGGCGTTTAACGAAGTTGTTGTGGCAAAAGCCATCTATGAAAGTCATATCCCTGTCATCAGCGCGGTCGGACATGAAACGGATTTCTCAATAGCGGATTTTACCGCGGATCTTCGCGCTCCTACGCCTTCGGCGGCTGCGGAGCTTTGCGTACCGGAATATGACGCGCTGCTCCAGCATACGGACGGGCTGGTATCGGAAAGATTGCCGCGGGCGTTGAACAGAAGCATTGTTGCAAAGAGGGACCGCCTTTTGCTGTTGCTGCACGCACGCGGGTTTTCCGCTGCGGAGCATAGCGTGGCATTGAAACGACAGATACTAGAAAACACCATCAAGAGGCTGCGTATCGCCGCCGCACATTCCCTGCTGGGGCAGCGCGCCGTCATACGGGGCCTGATTCAGCGCCTGCAGCCTCTTTCGCCGGATGCCGCCTTACAACGAGGCTTCGCCATGGTCGGCGACGGCGCCGGGAATATACTGTCGTCCATATCGGATCTCGCGCCGGATATGGAGATCATGATACGCATGCATGGCGGCGAAGCAAACGCGCGGGTAGAACACATACAGCCGAACGGCACAGGCAGGTGAGAAGCATGGAAGAAAAAAAGGCGCCCCCCAAGGATAAGCAGGCCGCTGAAGAAAAAAAGACGTTTGAGGCCTCTATGGAAGAATTGGAGGGTATCGTACAGAAGCTTGAATCGGGCAACATTCCCCTGGAGGATATGGTGGCTTTGTACGAGCGCGGCGCGCACTTAGGCAAGCGTTGTATGGCAATGCTGGACGAATACCAGGGCAGGCTTGAAACGCTGGATCGTGAAGCGACCCGGGAGGGCGATTCATGACGTTTTTTGAAAAACAGAAGCATTACATCGGGCTTGTCGAGCCTGTGCTGCAGTCGTATCTGCAAACGGAAGGTATTCCTGATCTTCTGCGGCGGAGTATGTCGTACAGCGTATTTGCTGGCGGCAAACGCCTGCGACCGTGCATGACGCTTGCGGCCGCGGAGCTCAACGGGGGATCTGTTGAAGACGCCCTGCCCTTCGCGTGCGCGCTGGAGCTGATACATACCTATTCCCTCATACACGACGATCTGCCCGCTATGGATAACGACGATTTCAGGCGCGGGCGTCCTACCAATCATAAAGTATTCGGTGAGGGGCAGGCGATACTCGCGGGAGACGGGCTGCTGTCTCTCGCGTTTGAAATCATGCTGGAGACCGCCGCGCGGGAAGAAAAGCCCGGCTTTGTATGTGCTGCCTTGGCAATAGCAAAAGGCGCGGGCGTACGCGGTATGGTGGCGGGCCAGTGCCGGGATCTGCAACAGGAAGGAAAACGTGATCCGGATGAGGCGCTGCTGCATGAAATACACCGCGGCAAAACGGCTGCCATGCTGATAGCTTCGGTGGAAGCGGGCGCGCATTGCGCGAACGCAGACAAATGGGGTATAGAAGCGCTCCGGCAATTTGGCGGACAGTATGGACTGCTATTTCAGATTACGGACGATATTCTGGATGTAACGGGTAACGCAAAAGACCTTGGGAAAAGCACGGGAAAGGATGAGCGCGAAGGCAAACTGACATTTCCTTTTGTTTATGGTCTGAACGGCGCAAAAGAGCGGGCGGAACAGGCCGCCATGGCGGCAGCAGCGGCGTTGCGGCCGTTTGGCGATAAGGCATGGTATTTTCACGAGCTCATCGAATATACGCTGACAAGACGGTATTAAATCTGGAATACTTTGTATTTTTATTTGCGTTCCACGGGTAAAACGCTTGAGCTTTTCTTAAAAAAAACCGATAGGATAGATAAGGATGCAAGGAAGCGAAACAAGCCAAAGGAGTGGGAAATATGTCTATTGAGATCAGCGGCAATCCTGTGCATGAGGCGCAGAGCATCCATTCTATCAATGCTAAGCACGGCGCCCAAACAGCTTCCTTTGACGTTAATGAAGTGGAAGCATACGCTGTAAGCAAATCCGACGAAAAGCGCAACCAGTTTTCAATCGATTATGATAAAGTCAGAGCTTTAAAATCGGATTACAGAAAAAGCTACGGCGCATTTAAGCAGATGGTCTCCACGCTGCTGCAAAAAC
>JAEWWD010000226.1 GCA_023396535.1 Bacillota bacterium | reverse complement strand
GCGGACGCATAAGCCCGCGAATAGAAAAACGCAATGTGGCGTATATCGAATTCCGCTGAACAATTGAGTTTTTGCGGGGATTATCATTTTACAAATGAATAAAGGAGAATATCGTTATGCTGCGAGTATTGGCATCCGACGGCCTGGAAAAGAGCGCCGTTAAGACTTTGCAGGATATTGGCTGCGAAGTTGTGCAGCAGTTCTATGAGCCCGACGACCTGAAGGAGCAGGTAAAGGAATTTGACGCTCTCGTCGTGCGTTCCGCAACAAAAGTGCGCGAACCCATCATTGACGCCTCGCTGGCCACCGGCCGCCTCAAGATCGTTATCCGCGGCGGCGTGGGCGTGGACAACATTGACGTTGCCTATGCGCGCGACCACGGCATAGAGGTATGCAACACCCCCAACGCTTCCTCCGCTTCCGTGGCGGAAATGGCCATCGGACACATGTTCGCGCTGGCGCGCTATATCTATGCCGCCAACGTATCCATGCGTGAATGCAAGTGGGAGAAAAAGGCGTATACCGGCATTGAACTCGCCGGCAAGACCCTGGGCCTTATCGGCATGGGCAATATCGCCAAAGAAACCGCAAAGCGCGCCGCCGCTCTGGGGATGCGTGTGATCTACACCAATCGTTCCGGCCACAAGCCGGAGAACGATCCTTACGTCCGCTACGAGCTGGATGAGCTGCTCAAGCAGTCGGATTTCGTATCCCTGCATACTCCAGCCGCCAAGGGCTGCCCGCCCATCATAGGCGCGGAGCAGATCGCTATCATGAAGCCGGGCGCCATACTGGTCAATACCGGCCGCGGCAGCACGGTGGATACCAATGCGGTGCTGGACGCGCTGGACAACGGTCATCTGCGCGGCTACGGCGCGGACGTGTACGTTGAGGAGCCCTGCAAGGATACGCGCCTGCTTAGCCACCCCAAGGTCAGCATGACGCCGCACCTTGGCGCATCCACACTGGAGGCGCAGGAGCGCGTCGGCGACGAAATTGTCGCACATATCCGTCGCCGCTTCAGCATATAAGCTTTCACAGAACCATCACAGGCTGTACACGACATCCCGGCGGCAACAGCGGTCGGGATGTTTATTTATGCAATAATTTCGCATACTACTTGAATAAAGTGGATAAAAATATTATAATAATACGAAAATAATGTGAAATAGGGCTTGATTTTCCCGTTATCATCAGTATAATTATACACAAGAGATTTGGGAGGAGAAGGGAATATGAAGACAAGCAAATTATTCAAAAGCATCGCGCTCGTGTTGGTTCTGGCGCTGCTCGCCTCCGCGTTTGCGGCCTGCGCGCCCAAAGTGGGATTGGAAAAGGTCAAGAAGGCCGGCAAACTCGTCGTGCTGACCAGTTCCGGCTTTGCGCCGTTTGAATACCTCGGCGCGAACAACGAGGTGGTCGGCGTGGATATGGACATCGCCCAGGCTGTCGCGGATGAAATAGGCGTGAAGCTCGAAGTCGTGGATATGGACTTTGACGGCATCGTTATGGCTATCAAAAACGGCAAGGGCGATCTGGGCGCGGCCGGCATGACCGCCGACGACGAGCGCAGGCAGAGCGTGGATTTCTCCATCAATTATGTAGACGCCGCGCAGGTCATTATCGTGCCCGAGGGCAGCGACATCAAGGCGGCTGCGGACCTCGCGGGTAAGAATGTAGGGGTGCAAATGGGTACTACAGGCGACATTTACGTCACGGATAATGCGAACGCGAAGGAAGTGTTCCGCTATAAGACCGGCCCGGATGCCGGCGCAGAGCTCGCGAACGGCAAAATCGACGCGGTCGTTATCGACGAAATGCCCGCCCAGCAGATCGCCGCGGTTAACTCCGGCCTTGTGGTGCTCGACGAGCCTCTGACCGAGGAGCAGTACGCTATCGCCATCCCCAAGGGTGCGGAAGACCTCAAGGCGGTTGTGGACACTGTCGTGCAGAGAATGCTGGACGACGGCACGATTGCCAAGCTGATCGAAGAGCATAAGGCTGCTTCCGGTTCTTAAGCAACACGTTATAGAAATGAATGCCGCCGCGTTTCCCTGGTGGACGCGGCGGCTTTGCGTGTAAGCGCAATAATCTGGGCAGAACGCGAAAAGGAATATATATTCATGTGTAAACCGCTGGGAGCGCCCAAAACTCCTTGCGCGGTCGGAATAATATAGTATACTGATACAAGCGGGGCCTGTGATTCGGGCCTCAATGGACAAGGAGGGGTGCCAATGTTGGTGGATTTCAGCCAACAGCTTTACAGGAATATCATCGCAAACGACCGGTGGATGCTCTATCTCGAGGGCTTTCGCAATACGCTCATCATCACGCTGGGCGCGGCGGTGATTGGCATATTGCTCGGCGCTATCGTAGCTATCTGCAAGGTGTATGCGCGCCATAACCGGCGGCTGCGGCTGCTGGAGATCATATGCGACGTTTATTTGACGATCATTCGCGGCACGCCCGTCATGGTGCAGCTTCTGATATTCGCGTTTGTCATATTCGCGTCCGCGCCCATGAGCATGAATATCATCGTCGCCATACTTGCGTTCGGCATCAATTCCGGCGCGTATGTCGCGGAGATCGTGCGCGCGGGCATACTGGCCGTGGGGCCGGGGCAAACGGAGGCCGGGCGCAGCCTGGGACTTACCAACAACATGACCATGCGCTACATCGTGCTGCCGCAGGCTATTAAAAACATACTGCCGGCGCTCGCCAACGAAGCCATCGTGCTGCTCAAGGAGACGGCGGTCGTAGGCTACATCGCGATCGGCGATATCACGTATATGGCGACCATGATCCGTTCGCGCACATTCGAGGCGGTTCCGCTGCTGCTGACGGCGGTGGTCTATCTCGCGGTCGTCATGCTCATGACATGGGGCCTGCGCAAATTGGAAAGGAGGCTCGCAAAGAGTGATCACCGTTAAAGATTTGCATAAACACTTTGGGCCTGTCAAGGCGCTCAACGGCATCGACCAGCATATCAAAAAGGGTGAAAAGGTGGTCATCGTCGGGCCGTCCGGCTGCGGCAAAAGTACGTTCCTTCGTTGCCTGAATCTGCTGGAAACGCCCACACAAGGCGAAGTCTGGTTCGAAGGGCAGATGATCAACGACGGCAAATGCGACGTGGACAGGCTGCGGCAGAAGATGGGCATGGTGTTTCAGCAGTTCAACCTGTTCCCGCATAAGACCATACGTGAAAATATCACGCTCGCGCCGGTCAAGCTTAAACTGATGGGGCAGGCCGAGGCGGACGACAACGCCAGCCGTCTGCTACAGCGCATCGGGCTCATCGAAAAGGCGGACGCTTATCCCAACCAGCTTTCCGGCGGGCAGCAGCAGCGCGTCGCCATCGTGCGGGCTCTTGCTATGAATCCTGATGTCATGCTGTTCGATGAGCCAACCTCCGCGTTGGACCCGGAAATGGTGGGCGAAGTGCTGGAGGTTATGAAAGAGCTTGCACACGAAGGCATGACCATGGTGGTGGTCACGCACGAAATGGGCTTTGCCAAAGAGGTATCCACACGTTGCCTGTTTATGGACGGCGGGCTGGTGCTGGAAGAGAATGAGCCGCAGGTGTTCTTCAGCAATCCGCGGCATCCAAGGCTGCAGGATTTTCTTTCGAAGGTGTTATACTGATCGATCTTCCGATTTCGCATTGTCTGTTAGTGCAAACGGGGCGCTTGCCGCCCCGTTTTTTATGCACATTTGGGTATTCCGCAAGGATTGATGTACAGCCGCAGGCTGCACAACCTCAGATGTTGTCGAATGAACGGAAGTAATCCATTTGCGTGATCCGCTATATATGAGCTATAATGATTGCATCAGCATGGTCAAGGGGTCAAGAATATGAATCCCGATTTTTCGTATACCATCTGCACGGATACCGGCGCCGATATGCCGTGGGGCTCTCTTAAGCAGCAGCAGATTGAAATTGCGCATCTGCATTATAAAATGAATGGCGCTGCCTACGCATATGATTTGGGAAGGGAAACGGATTTATCCGCCTTCTATTTTGCTATGCGCAACGGCGCTGAAGTGGGTACAATACCCGTGCTGCCGGAAGCTTTCCGCGCGCTGTGGGAGCCGCATCTCATCGAGGGGCGGGATGTGCTGTATATATCCATATCGCGGCACCTGAGCAAAACGTTCCTTGCCGCGCAGCATGCGCGCGAGGAGTTGATCGCCCGCTATCCCACGAGGAGGATCGTGGTGGTGGACAGCCTGTGCTGTAGTGTGGCGCAGGGCATGCTGGTGTTTGAAGCGTCCTATATGCGCCATGAAGGAAAGACGATGGACGAAGTGGCTTCTTGGGTGGTGCGCAACCGTCAGTACGTCAACGCGCTGCTCCTGCCGCAGGATCTGAAATGGCTGCGCGAGGCGGGGCTGTATCAGGGCGGGGCAATGGGCGAGCTGTTAGGCCGGAAGACGCTGCTGCGCATGGATGCGACCGGACGACCTGCGCTGGAGGCGAGGGCGAAGGATGATGCGGAGGCGCTCCAAGCTGTAGTGGACACCGTGAAGCGCATGGGATACGCGCTGAACAGCCAGGTAGTCGCCGTCACACATGCGGACGCGCCGGATATCGCGGCGCAGTTGCAGGATGCGCTGTGCGCAGCGGGCTGCGGCGACGCGAGCGTACTGCCGATGGGTCCTATCGTCGGCTGTTATGCGGGGCCCGGCGCTGTGGGCGTCGCATTTTTCGGCAGCCGCCGGGAACAGAACTGAAGTTACCGCATTGCGGGGTAATCCCGCTCATTACGGGAAGGAGCGTACAGCATGGATTCAAACTTTGTAATTACGACGGAATCAAATTCCGAGTTGCCGTATTCCTGGGAGGATCAAACCGGCGTCGGCGTACTGCGCATGCCTTACAGCGTCAACGATGTGGAATATTATTACGATCTGGGCCGTGAAACGGATATCGCCGGGTTTTACGCAACTATGCGCGGCGGCGCGAACGTTGTGACCGCACAGCGCAACCCCAATGAAATTGTGGAATACTTTGAGCCGCATCTTATGGCGGGCAAGGATATTCTGCACATCGGGTTTTCCTCGGCGCTTTCGGGCACGTTCGGCTGCGAGCTTATCGCCGCGCAGGAATTACGGGAAAAATATCCGGAGCGCCGCATTGAGCTCGTCGATACGCTGGCAATTTCAGCGCCGCTTGCGCTATTGGTTGAGCAAGCCACGCGCATGCAGGAGGAAGGCCGTTCTCTCGACGAGATACGCGATTGGGTGGAAGAAAACAAGCAGCGTTCCGTTGCGCTGTTTACGGTGGATAATTTGGAATACCTCCGGCGGGGCGGGCGTCTTTCGGGCGCGGCGGCGTTTTTCGGGACGGTGCTGGAAATCAAGCCTGTGCTCTACATAAGCCCGGAAGGCAAGCTGGTGCCGCTTGAAAAGGTGAAGGGGCGCAAGCGGGCCATCAAATATCTTGCGGAAAAATGTGCGCAGACTATCGACAAGCCCGAGGAGCAAAGCGTCATCATCAGCCAGGCCGATTGTATAGAGGATGCGCTGGCGCTCAAAGCACTGCTTCTTGAAACGGTTCATCCCAAAGAGGTGCGCATTTTCCCGGTAGGGCCGGTCATAGGCAGCCATGCCGGGCCGGGTACGGTATCGCTGGCGTATTTTTGCCGCGCCAGGTCGGAAATAAAGGCGTAGGGCAGAAAAACGGTGCCAATTGTAAAGGAGTATGAGATGAAGCTGGAATTTTTCGGGGCGGCGCGCTCGGTAACGGGTTCGTGCCACATGCTGACGGTAGCCGGGAAAAAGCTGCTCGTCGATTGCGGCATGCGGCAGGGGGCGGACGCGAAGGGCATATACGGAGAGGATACGTTCCCCTTCCATCCATCGGAAATAGAAGCGGTGGTGCTCACGCACGCGCACATTGATCACAGCGGGCTTTTGCCGCTTTTGGTTAAGCGCGGCTTTCAGGGCACCGTACTCACTACGGAGGCGACGGCGGAGCTTTCCACCATTATGCTGCCGGACAGCGCGCATATCCAGATGCAGGAGGCCGAGTGGCAGACGCGCAAGAACCTGCGCGCAGGCAAAGCGCCCGTGGAACCGCTGTATGATCTCAACGACGTGCAAAATACGCTCAAGCTGTACCGCGGGGTTGGCTACGGGGAAATGATACAGTTGTTGCCGAACGTCCGTGTACGGCTGCGGGATATCGGCCATCTGCTGGGTTCGGCCGCGGCAGAGATATGGGCGGAGGAAGACGGAAAGACTACCAAGATCGTATTCTCCGGCGACGTGGGGCGCGACGACAGGCCTATCATCAACGATCCGGAGGACATCGACCAGGCCGATTATCTTGTTCTCGAAGGAACATATGGAAACCGGAACCACGAGATCAGCGAGGATATGGATAAGGAACGCGAGCTGGCGGACGCCATACGCACGGCGCTTGCGCGCGGCGGCAACCTTGTGATTCCCTCCTTCGCGGTAGGCAGGACGCAGGAGCTGCTGTATTATTTCAAACGTATGCTCAAAAAAGGGGTTGTGGCCGGGCTCGAAGAAGTGCCGGTCTATATCGACAGCCCGCTGGGCATAGAGGCGACAAAAGTATACGAACATTGCGCGAAGGACTATTTCGACGCGGAAGCCCTGGAAATGGCGAAGGACGGTTCGCCCTTTGATTTCCCCACGCTGCGCGTGGCGCAGACTGCGGAGGAATCCCGTATGATCAACGACCTGCCGGGCAGCAAGATCATCATTTCCTCCTCCGGCATGTGCGACGCGGGGCGTATTCGCCATCATCTCAAACATAATCTGTTCCGGGCGGACAGCACGGTGCTCTTTGTCGGCTATCAGGCGCAGGGCACGCTGGGACGCGCGCTGCTGGATGGCGCCAAGCGCGTGAAGCTGTTTGGCGAGGATGTGCGCGTCAATGCCGCCATCGTACAGATAGAGGGCTTCTCCGGCCATGCGGGCAAGGAGGAGCTTATCGCGTGGGCGACGCACATTTCCCCCAAGCCGGAACGGGTGTTCCTGGTGCACGGCGAGGAAGAATCGCTGTATGCACTGGAACAGAGCCTCAAGGATCTTGGGTACATCACGATGGTACCCGCGTTGGGCGACGGCTTCGACATCGCGCTTGGGCGCACTGAGGCCACACTGCCCAAACAGAAGGTCGTGGATATACAGACCAAGGCCCAAGGTTCCCAGATACAGCAGCAGATCGAGCGCCTGCAGGCCATACTTGCCCGCAGCGCGCAGAGAAGATCGCCGGATATGCAGCTCAAACTCTCCATACTGGAGGCGGACGTTCGCTCCCTGGTGGAGAAGTGGGACGGCCTGATCTGACCGGGATTTGTATCATGGAAGCAAGCCAAAAGGCGCGGGATTTTATCCCGCGCCTTTTCTTTTCACATGTACTATACCACAAAATGGGAGAAAAATCAAGTCTGGTTCTTTCCCGCCTTGCTGCGTATGATGGTAGAACGGGTGATGCATGGACCCTGAATAAGGCTCAAACCAGCGGGATTTTTCGAAGAGCGGGAGGCGGGATATATGAACGGATTGCCGGCGCTGCTGCAAGCGCAAGGTCTGAAAGCGGTGAAGGAACTGATCGCCTGCAATGGGTTCACCGTTCGGTTCGGATTATATCTGAGCGAGGAACAGGCGCAATCGCTGATGGAAAAGCGCATGGAGGCGCTTCGCGAGACCGGCCGCGTGGAATTTGGGGAGGGCATACTGAAAAAACTCATATTCGAGTTTTGCGATTCTCCGTATATCATGCAGGACAACTATGTGGATACGCTGCTTGCCCTGCAGGACGTATTCTATTATTTCAAAAATGAATCGCTGGAGCAGCTTTCAGACGACGAGCTCATCGCCTTCATGAAGCGGCATTTTGACGGGGACTGCGAAGGTTCTCTCGAATACCTGAGCTCATCGCTCCTGGAGGATCTGTGCCGCGGCGTGCGGTACGGGCAGGCGTGGGAGGAAGACGAAGATGATCGATGAAACGGCGGCCATCAGCGTCCTGTCGGAGTGGGAGAAAGAGCATAGCGACAATAACGCGGCCTACCTGTACGCAGTATTGCGCGCTGGTGAGGAGGCGGGCATAGTATCGGCAGAGGAAATTGCCGACCTGCAATGCGCCTTGTGGGCGCTGCTTGCGAAACGGACACAGCGCTATACCATGGGCGACAGCAGCTCCGTGCCGGTCGAGACGGCGCAGCGGTTGCTGCATTCCGTGTGCTTTTGCATCGGACTGGAGCTTCGGGGCTCCGGAGGGCTGCAGCGCGCGGCCCGGCGGCTGATCGCCGCCGGCGTATCCCCGTTGTTTGAAATGGGACGGGGCAGAGTAAAAGAGCTGCTGCGAAAAGGCTGGGGTCTGCTGGAAGAACTGAAAAACACGGCGTACCCGACGAACAACCGTGCGTTCCGGGATACCGTTTTTCACGCGCTGCCCGCGTTCTTCGCGTACTACGACCCGGATTTTCTTGCGCATGAGATTCCATGCAGCATAGACTATCCGCTTTCTTATGCTGTAGAGGGGTTGGAGGGCGTCCAATATATCAACGAATATATCCATAGGCTTCTTCTCGAAAACGGCTTTCTCGCCCGCTTCGACGCCGAAAATGTGCGCCGCCTGCTGCGGGGATATTGCCGGGAACCGGACGAACAGCTCATCAACCTGTTCGAGCCCGTGTTTACGAACGCGGCTGGGCTGGCTTTGCTCCAAAAAGACTGCATGGCGCTTAACATCCTTGATGGCGACAGATATGCTCTTTTGCTGTTGCTGCGCGGCTGTTCCAGCGAAGAACTGGCTTTGCGTGTAACAGAGGCCGTCGGCCGCGTATGCGAAACGGCAGATATCGGGAACGACAGCGCCGTACGCGCATATCTTGCTCACGCGGGGCGTGAGCTTTGCGCGCGCATAACGCTGCAGCTAAAACAAGACGACCTGCGGGGGCTGTTCCCGTCTTTCGGGGAGGCGCGCCGGGTTACTTTTGCGTATACCGACGGCGAGCCCATGCCGGATGAAGACCTGCGCGCGCTGATAGAAGAAATGCGGACCTGCCGGTATACCGAGGATAAGCTTACCATGCTGAAGAGGCAGGTGAAAAGCCTGCGCGACTACATCGAACTATTGCCGGAATGCTTTGAGGAAGAGGAATATGCACAGGCGTTCGCGCCGCTTTCGGAGGAGGAACTTGCCGCGCTGTTGAGGCTGCTGTACGAACGGCTCGGCGAATGGCCTGATCCTGCTGAATCGGGGTGGATTTCCGCGCTTTTGAAATATATCGCAGCGTTTCCCGCCCAAAGCAAAGCGCGCATACTGTCCATGGCAGGGGATGCGGGGGAAGAACTGCGCTGATGTAAGCGCCGCCTATTTATCCGATTCTTCTGCGTCCGCTGTTTTCATCAGCAGAATATGCGCCGTAACGCCTATTCCCACTGCGGACAGAACGCCCCAGACGAGAGGGCGTCTGAATAGCAGGGCTGACAAGGACAGCGTGCCCCATAGAAACAACAGGGAGTCTCGCTTGACGGCGCGGGGCACGCCGGCGCCGCCGCGATAATTTTTGATGAACGCGCCAAAATGCCGGGTGTTGAGAAGCCAACGGTACAGCCTGGGGTTGGCCGCAGAAAAGCAGCCTGCCGCGAGCAGTACAAAGGGCGTGGTGGGCAATAGGGGCAGGAAAATCCCAACCGCTCCCAAAGCGAGGGATAGAAAGCCTGAAACCGTAAGGATAAGCTTCATAATCATCATTCCTTCACATCGTCGCCTGTCAACGCTCATGCTGCAGATACTGACGGG
>JAEWWD010000218.1 GCA_023396535.1 Bacillota bacterium | reverse complement strand
TGCCGGATGAGTACGTGAAAGCAGCCCTCTATCATGACCCAAAGCTGAGCGGCCTCGCGACGCGCGAATTGCTCTCCTTAAAAAACAGGCCGAGCTGCATACTGTATCCCGATGATTTCTCTTTTTTAGGCGGCATGAGCGAGCTGGAGCGGCAGGGATTGTGTATTCCGGAGGATATCAGCGTAGTCGGCTACGACGGAATACTCTTGTCCCAGGCGCTGCGTCCCCGACTCACCACATTACGGCAGGACGCGGACGTCATCGGCCGTGAGGCGGCCTCCAAACTGGTAGACGAGATCGAGTCGCCGAAGGCATTTGTCCCAACCCAGGTCATAGTGCCCGGCTCGCTTCTGACAGGAGATACCGTGAAGCAAATTTGATGGCAGATGCCTTCCAAATTTGATGGCAAATGCTTTCAATCACAAATAAAATACGCGCCGGTGGATGGCGCGTATAAAAACAAGGAGGAAAACATGAAAAAGCTGATCTCGCTTCTGCTGGTATCCATCCTTATTTTTTCACTTGCAGGATGCGCCAGCACCGCCCCTGTCTCACAGACCGAGGCTCCGGCCGCTTCAGCCGCGCCCGCCGCACCCACCGAGAATCCCGAACCCGCCGCTACCGCCGGAAAGGTCTACAACATCTACTGCTGGAACGATGAATTCCAGACCCGTTTCAAGGACTACTTTGAAGCTGCAGGCCTTATCCCTGAGGGCGTTACCGTCAACTGGATCATCACCCCCAGCGACGGCGGAGCCTACCAGACCAAGCTGGACGAAGCACTGCTCGCCCAGAAGGACGCGGCGC
Organism: Bacillota bacterium; assembly: GCA_023396535.1. GTDB lineage: Bacteria > Bacillota > Clostridia > Christensenellales > CAG-138 > JAEWWD01. The sequence continues at coordinate 13,519 of JAEWWD010000218.1, read as the reverse complement.
CCGACGACAAAGTCGACCTGTTCCTCATTGAAGCCGATTACGCGCTCAAGTATGTAAACAGCGACTATTCGGCGAATATCTACACGGATGTCGGCTTGACCGAGGCGGATACTGCCGATATGTACCAGTATACCAAGGACATCTGCACAGACGCAAGTGGCAACTTGAAAGGCGTATCCTGGCAGGCTTGCCCGGGCGGCCTGATTTATCGCCGCTCCATCGCCAAGGACGTACTCGGCACCGATGACCCCGCAGCCGTACAGGCGGCGCTGGATACCTGGGAGAAATTCGACGCCGTTGCCGCACAGGCCAAAGCCAAAGGATATTACATGACTTCAGGCTATGTAGCCACCTACCGCACATTCTCCAACAACATGTCCGCCCCCTGGGTAAACGACAACAACCAGATCGTGTTTGATCCCGCCATCAAGCAGTGGATTGCCCAGGCCAAATTGTATCTCGAGAAAGGCTACACGCTGCCCTATGGCATCTGGGACACCGAAAGCTTCAACGAAGCAAAAGTTGACGGCAAAGCCATGTGCTACTTCGGGCCCGGCTGGTTCTTCGATTTCTGCCTGATGCCCGCCACGCTCGCCAATGCCGACGCTGAAGCTGCGCCCGGAAACGGCAGCTATGGCGACTGGGGGCTGGTAAAAGGACCCCAGGGCTTCTTCTGGGGCGGCACCTGGCTGTGCGCGGCCACCGGCTCGGATAACATTGAGCTTACGCGTGAAATCATGAAGAAAATGACCTGCGACAAGGATACTCTTGTGGCCATCACCGATAAATACGCCGACTTCACAAACAACGTTTCCGCAATGGAGGAGATTGCCGCGAGCGATTACGCCCACCCGTTCCTGGGCGGCCAGAACCACATTGCCGTGCTGCTGGACAGCGCGCAGAGCATCGATATGAGCAATATCACCATGTATGACCAGTTGCTCAACGAGCCCCTGCCCGCCGCGTTCAAGGACTACTTCCTTGGCACCATCACGGAAGAGCAAGCATACGACAACTTCTACAAGGGCGCGATCGAAACTTACCCCAATCTGACCCGATAGTCGGTACTCTATTTGTTGCGGCAGGGCGGGAGCCGTCCTGCCGCAATCGTTCCATGCGTTAGGCTAGCTATGAAGGTTGAGGGATAAAATATGCCAATCATGCCCAAAGCAAACAAACGCAGATCCATCAGTTACGCAAAGTGGGGCTACCTTTTTATCGCTCCGTTCTTCATCATTTTTCTTGTTTTTCAATTGGTCCCGCTCGGGTCAACGATTTATAACAGCTTCTTCGAAAATTATCGCGTCGGGCTCCAGCAGATAGGACCCAATTATGTTGGGTTTGACAATTATGTCACCATCATCACCAACGGCGATATTCCGAAATACGCTTTGAATACGCTGATCATATGGATTATAGGCTTCATTCCACAGATTGTTGTGGCGCTTTTGCTGTCCGTATGGTTCACCAGCTACCGCCTGAAACTGAAATTCCAGCCGTTCTTCAAAACGGTTATGTATATGCCCAATCTCATAATGGCCTCAGCCATGGCCATGCTGTTTTTCATGCTGTTCTCGCCTGTGGGGCCCATCAACCAAATGCTGACGGAATGGGGCCTAATCGACCAATCCATATTGTTTTTTGAACACGCCGTCACGACGCGCAGCATCATCGCCTTTATGAATTTCATCATGTGGTTCGGGAATACGACGATACTGCTGATGGCCGGAATCATGGGCATTGAACAGAGCCTGTTCGAATCCGCGCAAATCGACGGCGCAAGACCGCTGCAGATGTTTTTCCGCGTTACCCTTCCGTTGCTGACGCCCATACTGGTTTACGTCCTGATCACAGCCATGATCGGCGGTATACAGATGTTCGATGTGCCGCAGGTACTGACAAACCGCCTCGGTACGCCGGACAGAACGAGCATGACGCTGATCATGTACCTGAATCGTCACTTAACCAGCAACAATTACGGGCTGGCCGGCGCGGTATCCGTGCTTGTGTTTATCGTAACCGCCATACTCAGCGTATTCGTATATAAATCTTTGATGAAAAATTACAAGCTGCCCAACGGCAAGACGTTAAAAGCAAAAAGAAAAAAAGCGCCCGATGAGCACGCTCAAAACGGGGAGGTACTGGTATGAACGGCATTTCCGGAAAAAGAGCGAAAGCGTTTTTAACGTTAAGCAGGTCTATTTGCTATGCCATATTGGTATTGATTTCGCTGTTGTGCCTGTTTTCCTTTTACTTTTTAATTGTGAACGCATCAAGGCCGCACGCGGAGATCATGTCGGAATTCTCGCTGGCGCCGGGAAGCTACCTCGGAAAGAATCTTTCAAACCTGCTGGCGGATACGAATATACCGCTGCTTCGCGGCATGTTCAACAGCCTGTTTATTTCGGCGGGTAACGCCATCCTCACCACATATTTTTCCGCCATGACGGCGTACGGCATATTCGCGTACCAATTCAGGTTCAAGCGTCTCGCGTTCACTTTTATCATGCTAATCATGATGATACCCACGCAGGTATCGGCGCTGGGCTTTGTTCGTCTTGTGACCCGCATGGGCATGATGGATACGTTTTACCCGCTCATACTCCCCTCCATTGCCGCGCCCGTCGTGTTCTATTACATGAAATCCTATATGGAGAGCGTGCTGCCATTGGAGATCGTCGAAGCGGCGCGCGTGGACGGATCCAATGAATTCCGGACATTCAACCGCATCGTATTGCCCATCATGAAGCCGGCGATGGCGGTTCAGGCGATATTCTCGTTCGTGACCTCCTGGAACAATTATTTTACGCCCTCGCTCATACTGAACTCGGACAAAAATAAAACCATACCCATATTGATCGCCCAGCTTCGCAGCGCCGATTACATGAAGTTTGATCTGGGTAAAGTGTACATAATGATATTCGTCGCCATCATTCCGCTGCTGATCATCTATATTTTCCTGTCCAAATATATTATAAGAGGCCTGACATTGGGAAGCGTGAAAGGCTGACGCGCCCGACGTAATCAGGAGGCCGATACGCATTGGGCCCGCCAGATGGCGAGCCCAATATTTTTGCGCCGCCAGTCGTAACCGGCTGCAGCAAAGCTCGATATTTGCAGATATCTTGACATACAAGGCAGTTGTGTTGAAAATGTTAGGATGGAGTACTATAAAAGCTAAATCTGAAAAAATTTGGTCAAAATATCCGTTTCCTTTCGCTCTAAGCTAATAAAGCTATAACATTTTTCTGGTAAACTCGATATAAGTCAAACCATCGGCTATATCCACATCTACGACCGGTTCTGAAAAGCATTTGTAAAGGGGGGCTGCGTAATGAGCGACAAGCAAAGCAATTGTACGTGTATGGACAACGACGACCAACAAAAATTCGCTGAAATCGCAAATGTCATCGACCTTTACAAGGATAAGGAAGGAAGCCTTATCCAGATCCTCCACATCGCGCAGGAAATCTACGGGCATCTCTCTCTGGAACTGCAGGAGTATATCGCGGGCGCGCTGAATAAGCCGCTTTCCGAAGTCTCCGGCGTAGTCACCTTCTATTCCTTTTTCTCGACAAAGCCCCGAGGCAAACACACCATACGCGTTTGCCTTGGCACAGCCTGTTATGTGCGGGGCGGCAAAAAGATCGTGGAGGCTTTACAGAAGACGCTGGGCGTTGAGGTCGGCGAAACCACCGACGACGGCAAATTCACATTTGAAGTGGCGCGGTGTATCGGGGCGTGCGGGCTGGCGCCCGCCATCATGATAGACAACGTCGTTTACAAACAGGTGAATATCAACAAGCTGGACGCCATACTGTCACGGTATTGAAGGAGGTGAGATGCGTGAACGAGCAAAAAATCAACTCCATCGCGGACATTGCGCAAATCAAAAGCGCCTACGACGAGCAAACCGCCGCTTATCCGTATCAGGTGCTCATATGCAGCGGCGCGGGGTGCGTTTCCTCCAACTGCGGGGAAGTCCGGGATGCGGTCAACGACGAGCTGTTTAACATCGGCATGCAGGATCAGGTACTGCTCAGGGAAACCGGCTGTATGGGCATCTGCGCAGCGGGACCCGTTATGCTGATACTGCCCGAGAAAATATTCTACACCAAGCTCACGCCGGAAACCGCCCGCGACGTAATCCGAAAGCACCTGCTTTTAGGCGAAATACCGGTGGAGCATACCTTCTACGATCATTCCCTCAAAAAGCACGTCCCCTGTATAGACGACATCGATTTCTTCAAAGAACAGGTCAAAATCGCGCTGCGCAACTGCGGCGTTATCGAATACGACAGTCTGGACGCATACATCAGCAAAAACGGATATCTGGCCGCGGCGAAGGCATTCACGGAAAAAATCCCGCAGGAGGTCATCGATGAAGTAAAGCGCTCCGGCCTGCGCGGGCGAGGCGGCGCAGGTTTCCCGACCGGCGTAAAATGGCAGGCGGGGCACGACGCGGCGGGAGAGCGGAAATTCATCGTCTGCAACGCGGACGAAGGCGACCCCGGCGCATTCATGGACCGGAGCATACTAGAAGGCGATCCTCATACGGTAATCGAGGGCATGATGATTGGCGGCTACGCCATAGGCGCGAACATGGGCTATGTCTATGTCCGGGCTGAATACCCCATTGCGGTAGAGCGCCTCACAAAAGCCATTGAGGAAGCTAGATCCCGCGGCGTGCTCGGAAAAAAGCTGTTCGGCAGCGACTTCGACTTCGATCTGGAAATTCGCATAGGTGCGGGTGCGTTCGTCTGCGGCGAAGAAACGGCGCTGATGGCGTCCATTGAGGGATGCCGCGGGGAGCCGAGGCAAAAGCCGCCCTTCCCGTTCCAATCCGGTTTGTTTAAAGCGCCCACCATCATCAACAATGTGGAAACCTATGCGAGCATACCCGAGATATTGCTTCGCGGCGGCGAATGGTACGCGGGCTTTGGCACCGAAAAGAGCAAGGGAACCAAGGTGTTCGCACTGGCCGGCGACGTAATGAACACAGGCATCATTGAAGTGCCCATCGGCAAGCCCCTCGGCGATATACTCTTCAATATCGGCGGCGGCATGCGCGATAAGAAAAAGTTCAAGGCCGCGCAGATCGGCGGTCCCTCCGGCGGCTGCGTTACGCGGGATAATCTGAATACGGCCACCGATTACGAACAGCTGCAGGCCCTTGGCGCAATCATGGGCTCCGGCGGCCTCATCGCCATGAACGAGGACGCCTGCATGGTGGATACCGCCCGATTCTTCATGGATTTCGTCAAGGATGAATCCTGCGGCAAATGCGCCGCCTGCCGCATAGGCACCACGCGCATGCTGGAAATACTCGAGCGCATCACAAAGGGCGAGGGCCAGGAAGGCGATATCGAACTGCTGGAGGAACTGGGCGAAACCATAAAAGATACCGCCATGTGCGGGCTGGGGCAGACCGCGCCCAACCCCGTGCTTTCCACCATCCGGTATTTCAAGGAGGAGTACGAGGAGCATATCCGGAACAAGTACTGCCGCTCCAGCGTGTGCTCGTCCCTGTTTATTTCCCCGTGCGAAAACACCTGCCCCGCAAACGTCAACGTACCCGGTTATATGCGGCTGATCGCCTCGGGGCGGTTCATCGACGCGTATAACCTCATCCGCCAGGAAAATCCGTTCCCTGCCGTGTGCGGGCGCATCTGCACGCATCCCTGCGAGGATAAGTGCCGCCGCCGTACGCTGGACGAAGCCATTTCCATCTGTGAACTGAAGCGATTTGTCGCGGATTACGCCTACAGGAATGAAAAGCCGTTTACGAGCGATGTCGTATTCCCCAAGAACGGAAAGCGGGTGGCCGTGATCGGCGCGGGTACTTCGGGGCTTACCTGCGGGTACTATCTTGTAAGGATCGGCTATGAAGCGGATGTCTTCGAAGCTGAGCCCGTGGCGGGCGGCGTACTGGCTTTCGGCATACCGGAATACCGGCTGCCCAAAAAGGTGCTGCAGCACGAAATCGATCTGATCGCGCAGGCCGGCGTCAACATTCATCTGAACACCGAGGTCGGCAAGGACATTACGTTCAAGGCTCTGCAGTCCCAGTACGACGCCATATACGTCGCGACAGGCACACAGTTCCCGGAAAAGGTCAACATACCGGGCGAGGGATTGTCCGGCGTTATCCACGGCATAGACTTCCTGAAAAGCGTCAACCTGAACAGGCTGGTGAAGCTCGGCAAAACGGTGGCCATCATCGGCGGCGGCAATACCGCCATCGACTCCGCCCGCACCGCGCTCCGGCTGGGCGCTGAGAAGGTGATGATACTCTACCGCAGAACCAGGGACGCCATGCCCGCCTACGCGCAGGAGGTACAGGACGCGCTCAATGAGGGCATTGAACTGATCGAACTGGTCGCACCCGTCCGGTTTGTGGGCGGCAAAGGAAACAAGGTTGCGAAGATCGAATGCCTGCGCATGAAGCTGGGCGAATTCGACAAAAACGGCAGGCGGCGTGCCGTCCCCATCGAAGACTCCAATTTCTTCATCGATGTGGATACCGTCATACCGGCAGTCAGCCAGTATTCCGATTTACCCTTTATCAAAAAGAGTGAAATCGGCGTAACGCCGTGGGGCACATTCATCATCGACAACGATACCATGATGACGACCATGGAAGGCGTGTTTGCCGGCGGCGACGTCGCCCGCGGGCCAGACACCGTTATACAGGCCATAGCGGACGGCAAAAATGCTGCTATTTCAATCGACAAATATCTGGGCGGAAAAGGTAAGCTGAACAAAGGCGCGCCCATCGAAATCCCCGACAACTTCAGCGATGATGAAATCGTTGAGCACGCCCGTTTTGAGGTCGACGAGCTGGATCCCGCCAAACGCAAAGAGTCCTTTGATGAAGTGGTACTGGGATACCATAAGCTCAGGGCGATGGCCGAAGCGATGCGCTGCCTGCATTGCGACAGGAGGTGAGCGGCATGAAGAATATTACAATCAACGGAAAGCGGTGTTCCGTGGAGGATGGCACCACCATCATGGAAGCCGCAAAACAAATCGGCATCAGCATTCCCAGCCTCTGCTATCTGGAAGGCGTCCATCAGTTTGGTTCCTGCCGTATCTGCGTCGTGGAAGTCGAAGGCGCAAAGGCGCTGCAGCCCTCCTGTATGACTGTGGTTACGGAAGGTATGGTCATACACACCAACTCCGCCAGAGTGCGCCGCGCGCGAAAGATACTTTACGAGCTGCTTCTGTCCGATCATTCCAAGGACTGTCTGAGCTGCAAGCGCAACCAAAGCTGCGAACTGCAGGAACTTGGCAAGAAACTGGGCGTGGAAGCGACGCGGTTTGAAGGAAAGCGCTCCGAGTGCGTTATAGACACCTCCGTATCCATCACGAGGGATATGTCCAAGTGCATTCTATGCCGGCGGTGCGTGACGGCCTGCAACGAAATACAGGGCGTCGGCATCATCAATGCGCAGAACCGTGGCTTCAAGACCGTAATCAGTCCAGCAATGGAGCTGCCCATCGGCACCGTAAACTGCGCGTTCTGCGGACAGTGCACCGTCGTCTGCCCGGTCGGCGCGCTCAAGGAGACGGACGCCATACAGAACGTTTGGGCCGCTTTGAACGATAAGTCGAAGCGCGTCGTCGTGCAGACCGCCCCCGCCATCCGCGTGGCCATTGGAGAAGAGTTCGGGTACGGGCCGGGCGCCCGCGTTACGGGCAAGCTGGCCGCGGCGCTCCGGGCGCTTGGGTTCGACGATGTGTTTGATACGAACTTCACCGCCGACCTTACGATATTGGAGGAAGGCATGGAGCTGCTGTCCCGCGTGAAAAGCGCGGTCACCGGCGAAGGCGAGGGGGCGGTGCTTCCCATGATCACGAGCTGCAGCCCCGGCTGGATCAAATACGTGGAACACACGTATCCGGAGCGGCTTGCGAATCTTTCCACCTGTAAGTCCCCCCATACTATGATGGGGGCGCTGGTCAAATCCTACTACGCGGGTAAAATCAAGCGCGATCCTAAGGATATATTCGTGGTGTCCGTCATGCCCTGCACGGCGAAGAAGTGCGAAATCGTCCGGCCCGAGATGCGCAATAACGGCGAACCCAATGTGGACGCCGTGCTCACGACGCGAGAGCTTGCCAACATGATCAAGGAAATGGGCATTGACTTCTGCACCCTGCCCGACGAGGAATTCGACAATCCGCTCGGCATGTCCACCGGCGCGGCGGATATATTCGGAATTACGGGCGGCGTTATGGAGGCCGCGCTGCGCACCGTATATGAAGTTGTGACGGGCCGGGAACTGCCCTTTGACGGGCTGCACGTAACGCCCATTGTCGGTCTTGATCAGGTGAAGGAAGCCGCCATCACCATTGAGAATCCGCTGGAGGATTATCGCTTCCTCGACGGCGTCACTGTCCGCGTAGCGGTCACCAGCGGATTAAAGGGCGCAGGGAAGCTGATGGAACAGGTAGCCGCAGGCACGTCCCCCTATCATTTCATCGAGGTCATGGGGTGTCCGGGCGGCTGCATTATGGGCGGCGGGCAGCCCCGCTCCAGCGACCCGGATGTGCGCACAAAACGGCTGAGCGGCCTTTACAGCGAGGACGAAGCAAAGACTCTGCGCAAATCCCATGAAAATCCGTTTATTACCGCCCTGTACAAGGAGTACCTGGAGCACCCGAACAGCCACAAATCCCACGAGCTGCTGCATACCCATTATGTCCGGCGCGGCAAATTCAACGAATTGACCGACGAACGGTTCGATTTGGGCATCACGCGTGTGGAGAAAAAGCGGGATCTGACGGCGCAGGAACTCCGGGCCGCGGCATCCGCGCCCGATGGAAAGCAGCGGGAAGACCTTGAGTCGGTTCGCATTCTTGCGCTGGAGGCGGAAAACACCAGACTGAAAGGCGACCTGGCCGATATTTCGGAAACCGTCACTATTCTTAAAAATGTGATTTCCGACTATACCAACCGGGGGAATTAAACGCACGACCAGGGATTTCGGAAGAGTTCGGAATTCACATAAAAAAGGGGCTGTCTCGGAGCAAGTTTGGCAGCCCCTTCGCATATCGTCCCTTTCGTTTCCGCCGGGCCCCACAAACCCGGAGAAACCGAGGAATCACAAATCGGCATAATCAACAATTTCATTTGAATAGTCTGTTAATACATAATAGAATAAATACATACATATCATGACCAATATATTGTATACGGAGGTGTCTGCATGAACGATATTCGTCTGTTGATCGTTGACCGGGATCGGGATGTTCGTAACGAAATCAAAAAGATGGCGATTGCGCAGGGATATTCGTTCGATGAAGCCGCTGATGGCATTGCGGCGGTTAAGCTGTTCCGCCGTCATGATTATGACATCATACTACTGGACACGGATCTGCCGGAGCTCGACGGCAGGAACGTATGCCGTCAAATCCGAAAGTCGTCGGATGTGCCCATACTGATTGTGAGCGAAAGATGCACAGAGCAGGATAAGCTCAGCGCATTTGAGCTGGGCGCGGACGATTATATTATAAAGCCGTTTTCCTCACAGGAACTGCTGGCGCGCATAAGGGTATTTTTATATCGCACCGGGAACAGAACAGCGCCCGCCAAAATTACATTCAACGGCCTGTTTATCGATACGATCTCGCGGGCAGTATATGTGGACGATTGTACCGTGCAGCTTACCCCCAAGGAATACGATCTGTTATATTTCCTCTCCCAAAACCCCAATAAAGCTTTTTCACGGGAAACGCTGCTTAACGAGGTATGGGGGTATGATTTTACCGGTTCGGACCGGACGGTCGACACGCATATCAAAACGCTGAGGGAGAACATCCGGCCCTATGATACGTTTATCGTGACCGTCTGGGGCTTCGGCTATAAGTTCGTGGCATAAACCCGTCCCCGCAAAGGCGCATCTCATCAAAAAAAGCATCCGGAACCTTTCCACGTTTGCTTCGTTCTATTAGTAGAAACACGTAGAACGGGGGATGCTTTATGAAAATGCGCTTTATTTATATTGGATTAGCCATATTGATGCTTCTTGCTACGGCTTGCCAGGCACAGCCGCCGGTCTCCGCGACGCCCGTCGCCCCTTCTCCCGCTGCAGAAACTCCGTCCGCAGCGCCAACGGAGACGCCGTCGCCTACACCCGTGCCGCCTACACCCGCGCCAAGCGATACGCCTTTGCCGCAGCAGACCGTTACCCCCTCTCCCAAGCCTACGAAGGCCCCCACGCCCAAGCCGGGCGCGCTTACCATGAAAATGGCGCAGGCTGTGTACGCCCCGGACAGTGAACAACTGAAAGCCACGATTAAAAACGGATCGGCGTATACCTATACCTTCGGGGAAGCCTCGTATCTGCAGCAGAAAACAAGCAGCGGATGGAAAACGGTGCCGTTCTCAGAAGATGTAGCGTGGATCGATATCGCCTACATGCTGAAGCCAGGGGAATCGAAGGAGATCTCGCTGTCCCTCTCGCTGTTTTCCGCACTGACGCCCGGCGAATACCGCCTTGCGAAAGACGTATACCGGGATGATGCAAACGCAACAAAGAGTACTGTCTACGCGGAATTCCGAATTGAAGATAACGATCCCGATCTGAACGGCCTTACCATGACCATGAAAAAGGACGTCTACTCTCCAAACAGCGCGGAAGTCAAGGCGACATTAAAGAACGGTACCGAATACCTATGCACATTCGGCGTGGAAGCCCGCCTGCAAAAAAAGTCCGGCAGTTCATGGAAGGATGTTCCCTTCAAAGAAGATGTCGCATGGATCGCCCTTGCGCAGCTCCTGGAACCGGGAAAATCCACCGAGGTCTCGCTTTCCCTTTCCCTGTTCCGTACGCTGGAGAACGGAACCTACCGCCTCGTGAAGGACGTCTCCTTTGACCTTGGCGGAGGGCAAAGCGCTTCTTCTAGAGCCACCGCTCAGTTCCGCATCGGATGATCGCACACAGATGATACTATGAATACACTCATAACGGCGCGGGAGTAGTTCCGCGCCGTTTCGTTCACCGTTTCGCAGCAAATCCGGCTCAAAGCCGTTATCCGGCAGTTTTTAATTTATTGAGACAGTTCTCCCCCGCTCCACAAATGAGCGCCTGCACATCCACTGCCGCCGCTTCCAGCAATGTAATCACGGGGTTGCTCAGTTTTTCCATTGTTTTCTTTTTCAGCAGTTCTCCAAGCTCCGCGATCTGCGCCTCGGTCAGTTTACCGCCGCCCGCCGCCTTGATCTTTTCCACTACCGTTTGCTGCAATTCGCCCACGGTGATCTGCGCCGCCTGTATAACCTGCTCGGTTGCCGCGGCGATGCCCGCAAGTTGCTGCTTCTTTGCAATTTTCGCCGTCAGCCAGGTACCCAGCACGCCTATGAGCGTAATGAGCAGCGTAGCCGCGACCTCTACCAATACCGATACAATAGTATCCGACATATTCTGTTCCTCCAATTTCTTCAGTATTTACGCCGCCCTGCCCTCATCAAGCCGGGAAACCGCCCCGTGGCTAAATCCTTCTGAGATATGTATCCGAGCACCAGCCTCTAAGCACCGGGGAATCGTTATACTTGACAATCTCCGACCAGCCGTCCTTTTGCTGCAGTACGAGCACTTCGTCCTTTGCGTACACCTTGCCGATCCGCGCGTAGGATGTGCCGGGTCCGCTGCGAAGATTGACATACGAACCGCCATAGTACTTGAACAGCCCCGCCGGGTCGCTTTCATCATGTTCTTCGAGATAGGTATCGATGCAGTACCCCACGAGCACAGGCTTCTGGTTATGCAAAATAACCCTGGACCATCCATTGGCAGTGGAAAGCACGATGCATTGCTCCCCAGCGGAGAGTCTGCCGATTATCGGGTTGTCCGCGCCCGGTCCGGTGCGCACATTAACGCCTGTCGCGCCCGCATAGGCATATCCGGCGGGCAATTCGTTCGTTTGGGGTATTTCGGCTTCTCCGCCTGTTAGCAGCGCCTTAAACTCGCTCATAGGCATATATGCGCCGGGGCAAACGGTGGGATAAGGACCCCCCGTCAGCTTCCCGTTGACATAGTAGGGCACCTCGCGATGTCCGTAGAGAATATTCACCTGTATGGCAACGCCATCAACGCTTTGGCCGTTTAACGCCAGTATGGCGGAAATCAGCTTCTTTGCGGAGAACACCTGCGCCGCGGTGGGCGGATGCTTGTGGATCGCCCCCACGATACAGATGCCGCAGCTATGCGCATTCAAATTGTTGCTTTTCGCGTTGCCTACATGGCCGCCCTCATAGATAAGGCCGCGTCCCTTATAGATCACGCCGTCCGCCGTAATGACATAGTTATAATCACAGCCCGCGTGCCCTTCACTCAAATGATACTTATGGATACTCTGTATGGTGCTGCCGTCGCTGGCGCTGTGATGGATGACGATGGTATCCAGCCTTTTGAGCTTACTCAGCTTTCGCGCCCATTTTAGCTCCACATCCGTTACAAAATCGAACTCGTCGTTCGTCATACTGTCCTCCTTCCGCCGGGTCACAGCCTGCATGACTCCGGTAACCGTCGAATATATGACGCAGCTCATGGCCGCCAATCAAAACCGCGCAGTCCTGATACCCATATATCCGCATACTCATGATATGCCAAGAAGCGAAAACCTGTTTCCCGCGAAAAGCCCATTTTGAGGACACACAAAAGTACCCCCCGCGCCAATGAAGCAGGGGGTCCCATAAAGGGAATATGTATGCCGGTTTAGAGTTCTAACGTCTGCCTTGCCTCATAGCCGTCCTGACGCATGACGGCGGAAAGGAACTCGCACCGCGCAATACACATGTGTACCATATGCAGCCCGACAGGCAATCGTTTGAGAGCCTCGGAATTTAGTCCCTTGTAAGCGAGCACATCCCTGTATGTATCGCCTCGTTCGTCCACCAACTCCGCCGTTCCCGTCATCTGCAGGCCGTTGAGGCTGGCAAAGCCCTGATACGCATCGTACACCGCCGCGGATACGGAAGGGCTTACAAGCAAATGCGCAAATTTTTCCCCGCCTTCACTCAAAAAATATAATGCGCCGTCATGATAGATATACTCAATCGGCGTTGCCCGCACCTCATTGCCGTGTCCCGTACAAAGCGTGCAGGTGTTATGCGCTGATAAAAATTCATCTATTCGTTTTCTCAGCGCGTCTTTTGTTAAGCTTCGCGTATTCTTCAGCGCCCGCCGCAACGCGAGCGCCTGATCCGCCAGCACGCCGTCGTCTCTGCAATCGCGGTATTCTACGCCGACGCCGGTCACCATGGCAAATTGTTGCAGCGCCGGCAAATCCGCTTCGTCAAGCGCGGCAGGATTCAACACGCCGCCGAACGCCCCGTTCCATACGATACTGTCGCCGAGCGCGGTCCGTATCCCTTCAAAGCACGCCGTAGACGGCATCAGCCCCGCCGCAAATAAGGCGACCCGTTTCGTTATAAGCCATCCGCAATGGTTTGCTACAAAATCCTCAATCTCAGGCAGAACCTTCTCTCCGTACACGGGCGATCCCAATACGA